>JAUIKP010000387.1 GCA_030430725.1 Nitrospiria bacterium | reverse complement strand
ACACGTACTCAGTATACGCTCCGCGCGTAAAAACGGCTGCGGCCTTCCTGGACTAACTTTTTTAAACCGACCCGGAGCCTTTGATGAGTAATCTCATCCTAAGCAAATTTGCCCTTGAAAATCTTTATTATTCAACACTCCCCCATTGAGAAAGCGAAGCGGGCCGCTTGGAATACGATTGCCAAGACCTAACGTCGTATAGGTGATAAAAGAGTAATAGACACAATCTTCAAATCCAGGGCTCAACGCCCCCACGAACGTCCAATATTATTTGGCGAGGATTAAGCCATAGTGCCCCGCCGCAAAAATCAAAATTTCGACGATATGCGCGATGAGCGCCAATAAGATGCCCCAGATGACACCCAACCGTGGTCGTCTGGATCGAGCGGGCATGAAGATGAAAATTCGGTAGACGGCTTCATAATGAACCATGACGGACAAGGCGAGGAGCAGCGTGGCGACAAATAAGGTCAGAAACATGTATGCCCGTGGTAAACGACGTTTCAGTCCAAAAGAAAATCAAAATCCTTTTGTGAGAGAGACGCTGCGCCGCCATGAGGGGTGGCCCCTTCCAGAACCGCGTGATAGAGATCCAATTTCTTCTGCTTCAATTCCATCATTTTCTCTTCAATGGTATGTCGCATGAGTAACCGCATGATAGACACATTCTGCGTTTGCCCGATGCGATGCGCGCGGTCAGACGCTTGGTTTTCCACAGCGGGATTCCACCAGGGGTCGAGGTGAAAGACATAGGACGCTTTGGTGAGATTCAGCCCTTGCCCGCCGGCTTTCAGACTCAATAAAAAGATAGACGGGTTCGCTCCCTCCTGGAATTTCTGAACCAGTTTCTTTCGGGTAGGCGTCGGGGTGGAGCCATCCAATCGGACATGAGGAATTTTATGTGCATCGAAGGCCTGTTCGACGATATCCAGAAACGATGTAAACTGAGAGAAGACGAGCGCACTATGCCCTTCATCAACCAGTTCCGTGAGCCGATCAAGAAGGCATTCAAGCTTCGGGGAAAGTTCAGTATGAGCCGGATTGAGCAATTGCGGTGACAGGCAGATTTGACGGAGTTTGAGAATCGCCGTAAGGGCAATGATCCGGGCCTGCGCGGGTGTTTGACTTCGATAGGCGGCAGCAATGGTCGAACGAATTTTGGCGACCGTCTGTTGATATAAACTCTTTTGACGATCTGTCAATTCCAGATACAGATCCGTTTCAATTTTCGGTGGCAGTTCTTTGAGAATTTGACTTTTGGTTCGACGCAACACAAAGGGTCTGCTCCGCTGCATGATGGTTTCTAACAACGCCGGTGATGGCGTTTTCATTTTCCCCTTGACCTCTTCATAGTCTCCCAGCAGACCCGGCACGCACAAATCCATCAGGGCATAATATTCTCCCACATGATTTTCCAAGGGTGTTCCGGTCATCACGCATTTAAAATACCCTTTGAGACGTCTTGCGGCACCGGTGGTCCTGGCCACAATGTTTTTGACCGCCTGGGCTTCATCGAACAGAATGACATTGAATGAGATCTTTTCGAGGATCGCAATGTCCCGTCGGATCAGGCCGTAGGTCGTGAGCACCACATCGGTTCCGGCAAATGAAGGCGTGCGTTCCTTCCCGGTATACGACTGTACGGTCAATGTCGGGTAAAATCTGGAAATTTCATGTTCCCAATTAAATAAGAGGCTGGGAGGAAGCACCACGAGGTGTGGTCCTTGAACCGGTTCCGGTGCTGTGATAAGGCCTTCTTTAATCCCGGCGAATAAACAAATGGCTTGCAGGGTCTTTCCCAATCCCATGTCATCCGCCAGACACGCACCCAGGCGATGTTGATAGAGAAACCCCAGCCATCGATACCCTTCTTGTTGATAGGGGCGAACCGTCGCATTCAGGACTTGAGGAAGGGGAAGAGCCTCAATCTGCTCAAAGTGCAGCAACCGGTTGATCAGGGCTTCATCCGCCGGAGGGAGCATGACGGTCACTCCCCGTTTTCTCAAGGCCACCCAATCCAGGATTTGCAGTTTCGGTACACGAACGACAGCCTTTTGTTCCCGGTGCTCCATACTGGGCTTATTGGAGAGGAAGGAAAAGGCCCGCAAAATGGCCTGTGTGTTCTGGTCCACAATCCGGATGATGCCGTCCGCCTCCATCATTCCACCACGTTCAAGAATTTTTTCAATATCTTTCGCTTCGATTCTCATCCCGTCACACAACAGTTCCGGTCGAAGCTCAAACCAATCAATGCTTGTCCCCCGTCGCGCATCAATCGAGCAATCCCACTGCGACGTGGTAATGGGCTGGTCTTGATAGAAGAGCCCAATGCCCACTTCCTGCAATTTGGCATGAAGCTCGGGAAGCAGGGGATAGAGGGTGGCGAGCGGCAGGGTCATTTCATCATGTTCCTCCATCCCTTCGAATAGCGAAGGTCCCCACAGCGTATACGGAATGGCATAGAGCAAGGCTTCTTTCGCCCAATCGTTTCTCACCACACACCAATGCCCCTCATGGATGACCAGCCGCACACTGGGCACCAAGGCGGGTGAGGAAAATCGCTGAAGAATTTGTTCGGCCTCCGCCTTCAGTTTGAATGGGCGGAATTCATCCTGGGCAATGCAGGCCTTTATCAGTTTCCTGACATCCGTTGGTTTATGCTGACCGATCAATTGGAAAAAGGTGTCATAGAGGAGTGCACGACGTTTCTTCGCCTTCAACCCGCTCGAGACGGTTTTGGCACGTTCAAGAAATGGAAACATCCGGAAAATTGGCACACTGGGTCGCCCTTGACTTTCCCCGAGCCAACACTCCGCACGGAGAGCCCCGGTTCTCAGGTCCAACACCGAGGCATCTATCGGAATGGCCTCCGGGATGAACGTGAGGCGATACTGGTAGGTCGGCCCCTTGCCGGAATGGCCGTGATCAGTGACTGAAACTTCCTGGCCGGCACACTTCAGCAACACCAATCGCAGGATTCGATCTTGTTCATGAAGGGGAATATCCAGTTGTAAGGACATAAATTGTTCCACCGGAATGGAAAACGTGGGTCTCGCCATTCCGGCGGGACGTTCCGAGGGAAGCCAGCCTTCACGAGAGTGCGGTGTAGACGGTAGGGCCAATGGTCGGCTAAGAGGATCCGCGGGATCAATGATGTGTTCACGCTGACTATTTTCATACAGTAAATCGTATACGGCCCATCCACCTTCATGTTCGAGTGGTCCAAGTTTTTTGGCATGTAAATCTGCCGCAAATCCAAGACAGGCGTGAGTATGTGGTTGCACCTCACCAAAGCGTAAACAACAGGCGGCAATCGAAACCTGCGACCCGAGAATGTCCAGTTCTGTTTTTGTGGTATACAGCGCATCCGGTGCCCATTCCAAAGGAAATCGTCCGTTCTCATTTTCGAAAAACAACGCATGGTGCTGCCCGTGATGTTTCAGGAAATCCCGCAATCCTTCCTGAATGGACCATGCGGGATCCTGCGTGGCCCGAAGTAGCACGGCTAACTCGGTTGGCATCCCTGCAATGGATTGGCAAATATTTCCATGGTTGGTTATGCGAATGGATGACCCTCCATGGTAGTTGCAGAGGGTGATCTCGAACCGTGGAGGAACTGCCGGAGTGGATGGTTTTGACGCCATAGGGCTCTCGGCATGTTCCATGAGTTGCCGGAGGAGCAGGGCTCGTTGAGTGGAATTGGATGAGGGCATGCGGAAGGTATCGGGAAGCAGGAGATTGACTGTGGTCAGGAGAGCACAAATGACATGCTTACAATGCGACTCCGGAGTCCACACCGGACAGTTACAGGAAAAGGTCAGCTGCCCGTTGTGCACACCAAACCGGACCAGATACTGGGTTGTCCCCCGCACCGTAGCCGACAAGAAGGTCTGCGTCCGGTCCCAGCTATAAGACTCAAGCCTTCCTTGGGCGTAATACT
>JAUIKP010000386.1 GCA_030430725.1 Nitrospiria bacterium | reverse complement strand
ATCCCTGGGGAGTTCAAGGGTTTGCAGGTTGGCGCACCGGTATCGGAGATGTGGAGGTGGCCGACCTTGGAGTTCAACGCACGAATCAACCTCTCCTCGGTATCGTGTTGCCTCTCCTTCGAGGTTTGGGAACCAACCCCGAACGGGGCGAACTGGAAAAATCCAAACTCGCTGAACAGGAAGCGACCTTGAACATTCAACAAACACGTCAGGACCTGTATTTGGGTGCGGCGACGCAATTTTGGAAATGGGTCGGGTCATGGAAAATTGTGGTATTGCAGCAGGAAGCCTTGGACGTGGCCAAGGCACGGCTGCAGCAACTCACCCGTCAGGCTGCAGCAGGAGCGGTCGCGGAATTTGACGTCACCGAAGCCCACCAGGAAGTCCAACGTCGATTGGAAAACCTCATTAAGTCCAAACGGGAAGCCGAACAGGAACAATTCAAACTCTCCTTGTTTACCTGGAACAATAATGCCCTTCTCTCCTTCGATCAGTATTCGATCCCTGAATTCCCGGCCGGCAATGCGTCAAGCCACCAGGCAGAAGGAGAACCCGAGACCGAGTTAGCCCAACAGCGCCGACCCGAAATCCTTCAAGTGTCCCTTGAAGCCGCACGCAACAACATTGATCTTGGCGTGGCCAAAAACAACTTGCTTCCTGATCTTCGTGCGGAAGCCGAACCCACACGCAAACCCGGAGAGTTTGTTCTGGGGCTGGGGTACCGATTTGGCGTGCAATTAAGTTTTCCATTTCTTCAACAGGACGCCACCGGCCAAAAGCTTCAATTAGAGGCCAAGGCTGAACGATTATTGTGGCTACAACGGTATCGGGTTCAGCAGGTGGTCCTGGATATCGAAAACGCCCGCTCGGCGTTGGACCGGGCGAAAGAGCGCATTGAGGCGGCATCTCAATCCCTTTCCTATGCCCGTTCCCTGGTGAGGGGTGAACGAAAACGCTTTCAAATGGGTGCCACGAATTTACTGTTTGTCAATCTTCGTGAACGAAATGTGGTCGAAGCCCAAATCATTCACATTCAGGCCCAGGCCGAATATCAACAAGCCAAAGCCTTTTATTCATGGGCTATCGGCGAATGGACGCAACCTGTGACCTGAGGAGGGTTAAGGATACCCCATGCACAATAGTTCCCCCCATACCGGACGATCCATGAATCAGGAAGTGCTTCAACATGTGGCCACCTTTTTCAGACAGGAACGCCAGATCCTGCTCACGATCATCATGTATGCATTGGCCGTGGGCCTCTTTTCCCTGATTATTCCTCTCACCGTCCAGGAGCTGGTGAATACCTTCGCCTTCGCCATTCAACCGATCATGGTGGTCACCCTGGTCAGTATCATGGCCGGTATTCTTGTATTTGTCGGGGTTTTTAAAGCCCTTCAATATTTCGCCACGGATCTCCTTGAACGCCGTATCTTTGTCCGGTTCACTCTGGCCTTTGCGCGAACCTTTCCGTCGATTCAGGAAACTCATTTTCGTAGTGAATACGCCAGCCGGTTTTTTGAAATTATCTTTATGCAGCGAGCCGTTGCCGCGTTATTAGTGGATCTTACCAATGTGGCAGTCGGAGGAGTCATCGGCATGACCTTGCTGGCCTTGTATCACCCGTATTTTCTTTTCTTTGATCTTCTCCTCTTGCTCGCGGTGGGCTTTATTGGCATTTTAGGGCACGGAGGACTCCGGGCTACCCTCCACATGTCCGAGGCAAAATATGACACCTACCATTGGTTTCAGGAGATTGCCGACAACCTCAGCCATTTTAAATCCAGCCTGAGCCGCGACCTTATTCTGCAAAAAGCCGATTCCCTGGCCCACACGTATGTCAAGACACGACAATCGCGTTTTCGCATTCTCGCTCGACAATTCATCGGGTCTCTGCTCCTTCAGGTAATTCTGCACACCAGCCTGTTGGGCACAGCAGGCTGGTTGATGAGCCAGGGGCAACTCACGCTCGGTCAACTCGTCGCTGCGGAAGTCATTATTGCCTCCCTCTTGTTAAATCTGGAATCGGTGATCAAACGCACGTATGTCATTTTTTATTTTTTAACCGCCTTGACCGAAATCCATCACATCTTCTCTCTCCCTAAGGATCAAAGACCGACCACTCAATTTGTCCAACTACCGGCCATCGACTCTCCAGAAGGGTTGGCGCTTTCCATCTCCCAGGTTCGGGGCCTGCCCCCGCCATGGCCACCCACATTGGAACTCAACATGGACCTTTCCCCGAGCGAGAAATGGGCCATTGTCTGTGTCACGGAATCCCAACGGCTGACGGTTTCCAGACTGCTGGCCGGATTAGATCATCCACCGCAAGGATCCATCCGGTACAATGGCATCGATGTCCGGGATCTCCACCCCGACGAAGTCAATGGAGCTCGCGGGCTCGTCTTGAGTCGACATATGACTCTCTTTGAAGCCACCCTGATGGAAAACGTCACCCTGAGACGAAAAAATCTGGCCACAGAAGATTTATTGTGGGTATTGGATTTGGTGGGCTTACAGGAGGAAATCGAACACATTCCTGACGGATTACAAGGCATGGTTCAATACGGCGGAAAAAACTTTTCTCCAAGCCAAACGATTCAAATCTTATTGGCCCGGGCCCTGATCGCCCGTCCGAAACTGGTTATTGTCGATGGAGGTCTTCATGAAATTCTTGCTTCCCGGAGGGAGTCCATTCTGAACGCGATTTGCGCAACAGAACATCCTTGGACGGTGGTCATCGTCACAACCGATCACACCATAAAAAAATTTGTCCAACACAGTATTGTGTTGGAGTAAGAGGGGTTCTTTAGCTCCTCATCAACCCAAACCGTTCAATAAGACGTTTACAAAAGAAGCTGACATTTTATGTATCGGCAGCGGTCCGACAGATCAACGGACCACCGTTTAAGTCGGTACAATGAATTGCGGGCCGGGATTATTGGAAAACGTCAGGTAGTGGGAGCCTCATGTATCAACTCGGGAACGATTCCCAGAAACGGGATTGGTTTTGAAACCACCCGATCCCAGAAAAGAACAATCGAAGCTTCATTTGATTTTTCCTCCGAACATGGGTCAATTCGTGAACAATGTGAGTTCCCTCATTAGCCTCGAATCCCCGATTATCAAAAACCAATTGTCACGGACTAACGTCCCCTCATGCGGAGAGACAAATGTTTTAAGGATTCCAATTTCCTAGGACCAAGAATCATCATAGTTGGATGCTGGATCAAATGATTTCAAACATTGAAGACCGCGAATTTGATGGGGTCGTAGAGAATTCCACCGTGCCCGTTTTGGTAGAGTTTTGGCAGCCAGGCTGTAGACATTGCCAGGCCCTTTTGCATGAGTTGGAGAAAATACGGGAAGAAGTTGGAGAGCACCTGCTCATTTTGAAAATGAACGTTCAGGAGAATTTCCTCATTCCCGGCGAATTAGAGATTCAAACTCTTCCTACCTTAGCCCTATTTGTAAATGGGAAATTCAAGCAATTCATTGGTGGGGTCGGCAAGAAAGACCTGATCCTCGAGCAAATCTTTCCTTGGCTTGAATGTTCACACTAATCCGGGCTAAATGTGAATGGAAATTGTCACGGATTCTTACAAAACAACATACCTCAAAAATGCTTCACACATGCAGGGGCTTTGCCTCACTCAATATTTTGAGAGTTTTCTTCCTCCACTGTACATGCCTCCACCTTATCCCATAGCCGCTCTTCACGGCATATTGTCTAAGGTTTCCTCTTTTTCCACTGACGCCTGAAAAACTCGAAACGATATAATGAGACAACAATGGCATTGAAACATATAGAAACATTGTTTCATGAATCAAATTGGTATTCTATGCGGGAACTAATTCTGGTCATCGATGAGAAAGTAACAATGATTTTGTTAATTCCCGACAAATAGGAAAATTTTGGATATGATATGGGCATTGACTTGAAT
>JAUIKP010000385.1 GCA_030430725.1 Nitrospiria bacterium | reverse complement strand
TGAGGGTCTTGCAAGATGGCATCGTGGAACGAGTCGGAAGTATCGAAGGCAAAACTGTCGATGTGCGAATTATCGCCGCGACCAATAGCGATTTAAGCAGGGCGATTGCTGAGGGGCGTTTTCGTTCCGACCTATATTACCGACTGAATGTTTTTCCGATTGTGGTGCCGCCTCTCCGTGAACGTCTGCATGATATTCCCCTTCTGGTGCGACATTTCATGGAGAAAAATCGACTGCAATTTCGACGAAACTGTCAGGCAATGGATAATCGTTCAATGGAAATGCTGGTTCAGTATCCATGGCCGGGTAATGTACGGGAACTGAAAAATGTGATTGAACGAGCCATGATTCTTTGCCAATCGTCGGTTGTGCAAGTGGAAGACTCGTTATTGCAGCCACCGGCAAAGGACAGGGATGCCATGCCGCCCACTCAATTAAAAGACGTGGAGCGCACTCGAATCATACAAGCCTTAGCGGCGTGTGAATGGCGAATTGATGGCCCATTAGGAGCGGCCAAGCATTTGGGGTTACATCCCAGCACATTGAGAAGCCGATTGAAAAAATTCGGAATCAAACGGCACTCCGAATAATATACCCAATTGCGGAGTTTGTGGTTGAGAAGAGAAGACGGGTAGTCGTCGGGATTATCTTTTCCAAACAGGTCATGCCTTCCTTTTTGCCCTCCCCAACTAACCCTACCTCGACTGAGAAGTGAGCATACGAACGCCTGGGATCAGGTACCTTCGTCCTGTCCTCCTGCTTCGCTAAGATTCTTCGTTGCGCTCTTGTTATGAACATGTCCTGCCGACAGGACCATCTTTCAGAAAGGAAACTCACGTAAACGGATTTCGTTGCCAAGCTTCTGGTGAGAGGCCCAGTATGCGACAAAACGCCCTATGGAATCATCGCCATCTTTTTCAGATTCATGATGGAATCTGTTCATTTGTCCACCACGGTTACGTTGTGATGTCCAGGAAATTTCCCTCGTCAAGGGCTTAACAAACTCCATTCGATCTTCATGAGATTTTCAATAGCCCACAAATTCTTCAGAGCGAATGCTGGTTTTTGGAATTCCGGTAGACTCAAGCATCTTTCGTAATCCATCAACCATTGCAGGAGGCCCCACGATATAATACAGAGCGGTCTCCGTCTCTTTAACATATTTTCTAAGCATGACATGGTCTATCCGCCCGGTTTCGCCTTCCCAGGTTTCCGTGCCTCCGTTTTGACTAGTCATCGTGCCAATGCAGGTAAAATGCTTATTCTCTCTTTGGAGGGCTTGCAGTTCATAAAGGAAAGCCGCATCTTCCGGATGCCGATTTGAGTAGATGAGAATGAGATGATGGGAAAGTTTGTGATGAACGGCTTCGACCAGCATACTTCGGAAAGGTGTAATCCCGATTCCTCCAGCGAGAAGAACGATCGTTCGGGAATCGTCAGATGGCAGCGTGAATTGTCCGAACGGGCCTTCCATGTTGATTGTCGTTTCAATGGGCATTTCTGCCAACATGCGTTTAAAGGCGGTATTCCGAAGACGGGTGGCGACCATGAGCTGTTGTTCGGAAGGCGCGCTGGCAAGGGTTAATGCCCGTGTATGGCCTTCTGGATCGGATGTTGAAAGATTCGGTAATGACAGATCGATAAACTGACCTGCTGTAAATGTGAATTCAGCCGGTCGATCAAAGTAGAACGCCATGGTTTCCTTGGCGATTTCCTCCCGCTTTTGCAATGTTACGGGATAATTGGATGGCGTGTTGAGTTTTCCCATTGAGATCGCTCCTTGACGGCAGCCTATGTGATGAGGTGATTCCGTACTCAGAATATCCTAGCGTTTTGGTATAGTGTTGAGTCAATTGATGGCTCGTGGTTGTTCAGTATCCGATTAGGACGAATCCATTTTTCCTCACTTCGTAACAATGAAAAAATATTAGGGTCTTCTTCAATTTCGTGTAAGGGTATGGTCATTGCCCATATTAGACAGCTCACTCGGTACTATGCTTGAATCTGACCCAAGAAAGGATTAACGGACGGTGGAACGAATCGAGAGAAATTATCGGGCGCTTCTGAATGTTGCGATTGTGCTCAATTCCCAACGGGATACCAACAGTCTCTGGCAAGCCATTATCGAGCAAATTGAGCAGGTCATGCCCTGGGCCAGGGTCAGTGTGACCTTATATGACCGTGAGTCTGACGGGTTCCAATTTTATGTTGTGACAACTCATTTGGCGAGAGTCGTCGTCCAAGGTGATACGGTGATACCGCGTGTTGGGAGTGCAATGGGGTGGGTGTACGATCACAAGATGTTACATGTTCGTCCTGATCTCAAACAGGAACAGGTCTTTCTGGAAGACCAATGGTATGTGGAGGAAGGACTCGGACGCATGATCAACCTCCCGTTGTTGGTCAGAGGAAAATGTATGGGGGTGTTGAACCTTGGGAGCGTTGATGCGGGTAACCCGGATCCAGATGCCATTGAGTTTTTATCACAAGTGGCCATGCAAATTGCCTATGCGATTGATCATGTTCAGGCCTATGAGGAAATTAATCTGCTGCGTCAGCAGTTGGCGCGGGAAAACATCTATCTGGTTGAGGAACTCAAACTGACAAAACACTTCGGGGCAATGGTGGGACGGAGTCAGGTTTTTCAGCATGTATTGGAGCTTGCCCGTGAGGTTGCTCCTACGACGGCTACTGTCCTGATCACGGGGGAAACGGGAACCGGAAAAGAACTCCTGGCCCAAGCCATTCATGATTGGAGCATGCGTGCAAATAAACCGTTCATTAGAGTCAATTGTGCGGCCCTCCCGGCAGGATTAGTCGAAAGCGAATTATTTGGGCACGAAAAAGGGGCATTTACGGGAGCCGACTCCAGGCGTGAGGGGCGTTTTGAGTTAGCACATGGCGGGACCTTGTTGTTAGACGAAATCGGGGAAATTCCTTTGGAGACCCAAGCGAAATTATTACGAGTGATCCAGGATGGGATGGTGGATCGTGTGGGTGGCAAGCAATCGATCCCGGTGGATATTCGGTTGATGGCCTCGACCAATGCCGATCTGCCTTCAGCAATTGAACAAGGTCGTTTTCGTGCCGACCTTTTCTATCGACTTCATGTGTTTCCGATTACCATCCCCCCCCTCCGTGCCCGGCCCGAAGATATTCCAGAACTCGCCCAGCATTTTCTGGAGCACTATGCCATTAAACTCAAGCGGCCTTGCGAAACGATTGAACCGGATTCTTTGCAGCGGCTTATCCGGTATTCCTGGCCGGGCAATATTCGAGAACTGGAAAATGTGATTGAGCGGGCGGTGATTCTCTCCCACCAAAAGGTTTTGCGCATTGATGAACGGCTTTTGATACTTCAGAGTCCGACGCATGAACCCAAGGCTCCGGCTGGATTAGTGGATTTTGAACGACAACATATTCTTCAGACTCTGGCCTCCAGCAATTGGCAGATCGAGGGGGAGGGCGGAGCAGCGGAACAACTCGGATTGGCACCCAGCACGCTCAGGAGCCGGATCAAAAAATTAGGTCTTCAACGCCCGAGCAGCTCAACCCCCAAAAAGTAGTCTTTGTAAAACTCCCTCCGCTTCAGAGTCTGTCTTCATTTCTAGGATCTGTCCTCCACGATGCTGCGTGGCTGTAGCCCACGACCCCCCACCGACTTTCGTGGATCAAAAATTCCTTTCTCATTTTATGGTCAAAACAGATCAGAACCTATTCGGTTTTATTAGGGGGATTCACTGATCGGACCTCGTGGCGCAGTGGCGTAGAAGATGCATCATTGTGGGGTGTAAGAAAAATTCTAATTACACAAAGGAGGTTCCAATGGTTACCTCAGGGTCACAGAGCCGAACGACAGCTGAACGTCAGAGATTAATAGCCGTGAGAGTTTCCACAGTCTCTGTGATGACCTTGCCGGTAGTTATGTTGGTGTTATGTGCTT
>JAUIKP010000384.1 GCA_030430725.1 Nitrospiria bacterium | reverse complement strand
GCTTTGCGCGGGAATACGCGATTGCTCACGCCTGACCTTATCCCTTGGGGAAACCATGGTCCGTCCTTCCAGATTGAGGCGGAGAAATTCAATCCCTAATAACCGGGCGCGTAACGTGTAGCTGGAGGGAAGACAAAAATCCTGATGAAGTCCGATCGACACAGGAGGCAAGCGCCGGATATTCATATCAACCGCAGGGAGTTGCCGGAGAGACAAATTGACGGTGGGCAGATTGGTCACATTGAACTGTTCAACACGGACCGGATCCAGGTTCCGAACTTCATTGATGCGGAGGGATTCAATCGTCAGGGGATCAATATGATTCAGTTCTTTAATGTGAACGGCGGCCGGGGCAATTTTTCGAACTTCGCTGATCACAAGCGGGTCAACATTACTCAGTTCACTGATCCGCAATTTATCGAGATTTTTTGCCTCTTTAATTTTTATGTCGCCCATATAGATACCCTTCCTTGGCGGATGCTACACAAGTCCTGGCCAGCTATAGTTTAGGTGAATCGCCTTGGCCTCATCGAGAATGGCTGGCTGGGTTTGTAATCGGGCTGAAATCGTTACGACTTTGGAAGCACCCGACCCGGTAAGTTGATAAAGAAACCAGGGAACAGTGCCCGCCCCGCTCTGCACCACAGAATCCACAAGCCATTGAACAGCCGCCCCTGAGCTGTGCCTAATTGTTGCCCGAAATAATTGTTGGGTGTTGCTCTGATCGATATAAGCGTTATCATGACCTTGAGGATAATAGAGATACGCCTGTTTGGGGAAAATTTCAAGGATTGGTTGAGGAAGCGCCTCGGGTCCATTTCCTATCAACGTGACAAAGGCATAGGCTTTCCGAAAAGGACTTTCCGCCGCGGTGGCGATGATGATGTCGGTTGTCCCGTGAGAAAAACTGCCTTTCGAAGGAGCAAGATATAAGCCGGTCTGATCAATCGAACCGGCCCCGGGATTTCCTGCAGGATCCTGAACAGCCCAATTCACCTTGCTGCTCATCCCGTTATACACCGAAGCGTGAAACCGGACCTGGGTATTCACAGGATCGGCATACCGTTCATCGCGAAAATACACTTCAGCGTTGGTCGGCCAGACCTCCACTTCGATTTGATGCTGACAGACGACCTGATGGTAGACCTGGTAAGTCGGATGGGAGTGACGGCATGGTGCAGGATGAACTGACACGGTCAGACCTTTCTCAATCACATTCTCACGCTGACAGCTACATCGTGTCGACGTGTTCCTCAAAATCATCGTCAGGGAGATCCACGGAGCAATTGGCAATCTTCCCGAACAGCTTGCCATTGAAGCTTAACTTTGATTGACATCCAACCTTCCCCTCCAGTTGCGTGGTGATACCTTTTGTGCCCAGGACCCCGGCTAATTGCACGTTGGCCCCTTCAACAGCGACGGTAAATGGAGAAAGTTTAATCCCAAAGCTGCCAATCGAAGCTACCGTATGGATTCCACCGGCACGCCGAAGAAAGGGAATAGACAGGTTGATCGGGATCTCCCCTACCCGTACCGAGATTGAACTCACCTGTGCCACCAACGATCCTTTGGCCTTCGTGGCAAAGGCGATGGGTTCGGTTTTGGCCTGGACAGAAAAATCCGGGCAACTCTCCATACCCAGGTGCCCCTTGAAATTCACGTCGCCTCCTCCTGTCCTGTCTGCTGAGCCGTCATCCCATCCGGATAAACCCGCTCGGCCAGATCACTACACATCGCATCAATCCGTTCATTCAATTGTTCAAACCCCTTCAAGGATTGACAAATTTCTTCACAGTTCTCCCCTTCAATCTCAAACGAGACAAAGGGACCGAGTTTAATTCGAAGGACCATATTGGCCGCCATTCTATCACCTTTGGTAAAAAATGAAACCGGGGTACGCAAATAAGGGTGTTCCCTTCAAGACCTTGCTTCCTCTGAATTTGACGTGACCATTCTCACCCTTGACTATTTCGACTTCCTTGAATCCTGGCGACGCGCCGGACGCTTGCCGTTTCCATTCCCGGCCTTCATCGTTCTGGTCCCATTGGCCTTCTTTTTGGCCATTCCGTGACCATTCGTCTGCACGTGGCCATTAACCGTCCTGTTGTGCACCTGACTCAGGTTTCTATCTGCCTCGCGCAAGAATTTCACAATCTGATCCATAGAATGCAACATTACTTCAATCGTGTCTTTTTGTTGCCGATCAAGGTTTTGATATAAATCTTCAAGTTTTCGTTCAAGTTCCTGTCCGTCTCGGGAAATGCGATATTCTTTGCCACGTTCCCGCAAAACACTTCCAAACTGATCCAGAATGGAGATCACACCAAATAAAATATCCAACGTTACGTCCTGTGCTTCATGGCCATGAGGATAGGGGTGCGGACGGCAATGGGAACAGGCCAGGAACTGCTCATCCCTTCCCATGCTCCATCTGGCAAAAAGCGCCGACCGGGAATCGTCAGCAATATTCGAACATTCCCGGCGATGAAGTTTCCCATAAACCGGATCGAATTGATACGGGGCCATGACTGCTTCGTCTTGACCATCAATGCGTAACAAGGGGCGCGCATCGCTGACCTTTCCTTGAGACCGCAGCTCCTGAAGGGCAATCGCAAACACATCACCCCAATACACTTCTGTGGTTCCCGTTGTACCCTCAGGAGAATGTCCCATATTGCTATGTGCGCCTGACCACCGGGCCTCCTCTTTTTTGCACGTGTGCCTCCCTGAAAATTGGACCACCCGGAGACACCACTTCTATCACAGTCGAGGGGATACTGCCTGGGAGCTTAATCATAGACCGCCCAGGCCAACTCCCGATGCGTTTTTTGCAAACGATGCTTTTTGAGACGTGTGGCAAAATATTTGCTCAAAAAGGCAATCAGCAAATCCCGCCCTGAGCCTTCGGGTAACCCTTGCCGCAAACGGGCAATATGCCCTTGAAAGATCCGACGAAGCGTGCGTTCGGGGTCGGCAACCTGATTGAGATAAGTCACCCGATGATAATGCAAGTCCGAATAACAATCCCCGTGATCGTCGATATGCATGATCAAGGAGCCCGCGAGAAAGATCATACTGACATAATGCAGCGGAATCGCAGGGACTAAAAATCCTGTGAGAACTAAAATCGCATGGCCGCTTCGGTTTCTGGCACTTTCCCGTAAGATTCGCAATTGTTCCCGGCGGGGACGTGAGCGAATGCTCTCCGGATCAGAACGGAAGGCCACGTCCCGTTTTTGTGCCTGAAAGAGCAACAGGATGGCTTGTCGAAGAAGAGGATCCAAGACATCCCGTTCAGCAAATAACCGCCCAATAATGACATAAAACAGTTTTTCTCGATCCGTTTGAATCTCAAACCAGCCCTTAGTCAACAGGTCATCCATCCGATCAATATAGGAATTGGCCACGTCCAATCCAAAGTCATCAATAAAGCTATCCGCAAGAAAACAACAGCCACCGAACAAACTGCCGATCATTTGCCGACGCGCATCATAGGGAAACCCGGCAATCTCCGCACAGGCATGACCCACAACCGTCATTTTGGCACTCAGTTCCATCATCTTCCGGTATTCATCCTGCCGTTGGGTAAACAAGTCGGGATAATACTCCAGCACCAACGGCTTCAGACAGGTCACCACCTGTTTCCGATAAAAACTGAACAATTGATCAAGAGGCGTATGGAGGGATTGGGACGCGTACATGGGAAAAACATCTCGTTGGCACGGACAGATTCCTATTATAAAGCGTTAAAACCAAACTTCAAATATTTTCTGATGATTCTTGACAAAAAAGTTCAGAATGAAAGCAGAGTGTACAATGCAACGGTTATGCCTTTTGGCCATCATACAGATGTGGATAACGGTAAGCGGAACCAGACTCGTGTTTCATCCAAAATCTCCTCCAAATGAAAGGTCGAGAGCAGGATCCTGGCAAAGGCGGACTCTGCCGGA
>JAUIKP010000383.1 GCA_030430725.1 Nitrospiria bacterium | reverse complement strand
ATCGCATCGAGGCAAGACCGGCCTTTGTCAACTTCCATGGCGGTGCGTTCATTATGGGTGATTTGGAGAGTGAACATCCGCGTTGCCTGGCGATGGCGGCCGAAGGCGGAGCCGTCTCAGTAGGCGTCGATTACCGACTCGCCCCGGAGCACCCCTTCCCTGCAGGCGTGGAAGACTGCTATGCCGCTTTGAGGTGGGTCGCCGCCAACGCAGAGGCACTCAAGGTTGATCTCGACCGTATCGCGATCGGAGGCGGAAGTGCCGGCGGTAATTTGACCGCGGCGGCCGCATTGATGGCACGAGATCGCGGCGGGCCAAAAATCGCCTTCCAGATGTTATTCTATCCGGTGATTGACGACCGATCTGAGACAGACTCCATGAAGGCCGGGACCGACCTGTATATCTGGGATTATTGGAACAATCTTCGCATGTGGGACCACTATCTCGGGCGTGACCGCGCTGAGGTGTCTTCGTATGCGGCACCGGCACGGGCGGATAACCTCTCCGGCCTGCCGCCCGCGTACGTGATGACCTGTGAGCATGACCCTCTGCGTGACGAAGGGATCATCTACGCAATGAGGTTGATGGCAGCCGGCGTGCCGGTGGAACTCCACCATTATCCAGGCACGGTCCACGGATTTGACTTCCTGGGGCAGTCCGATATCTCCACGCGCGCTCTAAAGGAAAGTATCGAAGCGTTCAAGCGTGGCATGGGAAGAGTCGCATAACGTCGAAACCTCAAAGAACCGGAAAACACATGCCCAGGATCATCGCCACAGTCCAGGTCGAAGATTTGTCGAAATGGGAAGAGAATTTTAAAACCCATGGGGAGTTGTTCCGCCGACAAACGATCAACGGACAATATGATTACACCATGATTGAAGATGGTAATCGTGTCGTTCTCTGTGCTGATGTCAGTGACGTCGACACGTTTTTCAAAGTGTTGGAATCATCGGAGGCCGACGACGCCAAAGATCTGGATGGAGTCAAGCGCGAATCGATACAATTTTATGTGCTGGACAAACAGTTTAGATTCTAACCTATGTGTCAGGAATCGGGGGATGTTTTGAGAACTCCACCAGTGGACAATTGATCCCGGTTTATTCGATATTACGTTGGATCAACAGTAGACATACGATACTGAATCATTGGGATGTGCCGCATAACCGCAGCTTGAAACAGCCGCCTCACAGCGTGGTTTTTTAGGCGTTCCTTGCGCTGGAAAGTGTGGACCGTTGCTTAAGCTCGCTGTGGGAGGGCGAAGGCAAGGAACAAGGTGAAGCACCTTTATGTCCTCATTCCATCGATCATAATAGCTGGCGGATACCTGAGAATTTCCTCCCAATAGTTTCCCTCTTCACCCGCTTGTGGATCAGGGGCGATGGTCAGGTTATGGAACGTGACGTCGCGAAACCCCGCATCGTAAAGCGCCGACTCATGGGCCGCGATCGGCATGTAATAATTTTCGATCTCAATCGTTGAGTCGTCTAAATAAATCGTCCAGACGAGCGGGGCACCCTCATACGCGGATTCAGGTAACCGGGCCTGAAAACCATATTTTCGGTAGTCCGGTGGGTGGGCCTGCATTGAGTACAGTTCCGGATTGACGATTAAGGTCACGAATCGTCCGCCGGTTTTGATTCGGTTCGCCAGCCCGCGACACATGACACCGAGTTCCTCCCGATCCTGTGCATAGACGAGCAAGCAAGTGGAAGTTGAGATGTCAAACTTTTGTGCTGATGTTGGCGCTCGTGCGTCCTCGACACGATATTCAATGCCGAGCGGTTCATGGGCCTCCTGTAGGCGAGCCAGCTCGACCATTTCTTCTGAAATGTCGACGCCGACCACCTCTGACGCGCCGGCCTTACGAAGCTCTCGCGTCAGCCATCCTTCCCCACAGGCGACATCGACCACTGATTTATCGGCAAGATCCCCGATCAAGTTCATCATTGAATACAGCACACTCCTGGTCCACCACGGTTGCTCTTTCGCTTTTTTGTACTGATTGGCGATCTGATTGTAGTCCGTCGTCATCGTTCCCTCAATTGCGAATATCCACACGAACCGGCTTTCGAGGGAGAAGGAATCAGGCGTTCTTTCTTTCCCCCTCGCGTTGCGCTATGCCAATTCTACCGTCTCGACACTATTGGTTTAATGTTTTGATCCAGGAAAATCAATATGCCCAGTTTTTGGGAATGTGGAAATTATGTTCCAAAAATCCTTGTCAAGTCTACAAGGCTCTTTTAGTATGCCCCTTTCTTTTCTGTAAGAAGTGTCTTGGCAGACTCGACCATGACCCATACCTTCATGAAAAGTGGATTCGTTCGAGGTAACCGAAAGGTCAACCTCGTGCCTTGTTGTCACCCCATTCACCTTCTCACTGTATGGATGGTGCTCGGAATAGCTGTTTTCGGGTGCGCGTCCTTTGATCCTCGCCCCGTTCATACCGTACCTTTTCAAGACCGCACTCAGAGTCAGACCCAAGGTCAAATCACGGTTACCTCGGCCGCTCTGACGGAGGAAGAGAGTGAGGCGATTTTCGGGGTGAACTTAGGAGATGATGGAATTCAGCCTATTTGGCTTCATGTGGAAAACAATACTCCGTCACACTACTGGCTCATTGAAAGTAGCTTGGACCCCGAATACTTCTCCCCATTGGAGGTTGCCTATCAGAATCATTCCTTCTTCTCCGATTCCACTAATCACGAATTGGACAATCACTTTATCAAAACGGCATTTTCTAATCCTGCCGGCCCTCATTCCACAACATCAGGTTTTGTTTTTGTCAATTTGTCTCGAGGACGAAAGTTCGTCCCTGTGGATTTGTTGACTCCAGGGGATGTGAAATCCTTTACATTCATCCTACCTGTTCCCGATCTAAACGCGGACCATCTCCACGTGGAGTTTGATACGCTGTATTCCGAGAGTCAGATCGTCGATTTTGAAGATGAAAAAACCCTTCGAAAAGCCTTGGAACGATTACCTTGTTGTGCGACAAATAAAGATGGAACAGAAAAAGGGGATCCTCTCAATGTTGTGATCATAGGTCCGCAGGGAGTCCTAGGTCCTCCATTCATTTCCCGCGGCTGGTACGAGACTGAGGTCATTTATGATGGGTCTATTTGGAAGACGATCAAATCATTTTTTTTCGGCTCCCAATATCGTTATTCCCCAGTAAGTCCACTTTATCTTTTCGGCCGACCGCAAGATATTGCCGTCCAAAAGGCTCGTGGTACTATAAAAAAGCGCAATCATTTGCGCTTGTGGCTCAGCCCCTTTCGTTTCAGGGGTGAACGAGTCTGGATTGGCCAGATTAGTCGTGATATTGGAGTTCGCTTCACGACGAAAACCTGGAGCTTTACGACTCATACCATCGATCCCGATGTAGACGAAGCGAGAAATTCTCTGGTTACCGATCTCCTGTTTACCGGGGGACTCGCAAAAATCGGGTGGGTCTCCGGGCTTGGGGTCGCCACGCCTGATCATCCACAAACAAATCTCACAGGAGATCCTTATTTCCATGATGGTCTCCGAACAGTACTTCTCTTTTCAGACCAGTACACTGCCATGTCAGACATTCTCTTTTTTGATTGGGAACACCCCTCGCTCAAAACAGCCCGTCATCTTCGACAGATTCCAAACCTCGATTGACGACACAATGTTGTATCAATGGCTGGAACAAACCGGCACTTTCATTCTTCGCAAATGCTGGGGACAAATCACTATGAAAGGATAATCACCTGAGCCTGGGAATTAGTGGGGAACAACGGAAAGACAGGCCAATATAAATATGACGCCATCGTCATCAGTAGTGAACACCTTGGACGCACGTGTTGCGAACTTGATAATAGCCGCCTACCCTCTCATGCTGGAGCAACAAGGGGTCAAGGCGAAGGGGGGAATCCCCGATTGAAATCCTAAGATGCGGGGGGAGGTGGGGCCGGTTCCCGGACGTTGCGCGGTGCGGATTTT
>JAUIKP010000382.1 GCA_030430725.1 Nitrospiria bacterium | reverse complement strand
GACACAAACGATTGGTTTCCTCATTAATGCGAAACGTGATGCGTTCTCCATTACTCGCCCGAAGGGTGATTTGGTCTCCATTCTTTTTGGAGATTTCTCCCTGGATGATTCGCTCCATGGAGTTGGACCATTTTGCATCCATGCGATCCGAACGGTCGCGGGACATGCCGCCTTCCGCCACTAACGGTAATGTCAGCAATGGAAGGCCTGCAAGAATAACTGATCGGGTCATTTTGTTCCTCGTGAACATAACGTGACACCTCCTAACGTAATGAATAAATAATTGTCTAGCCGTTTCGTTTGTAGAATAAAGGATCTACGCTCCGGAGCAACTGGAGAAAACCCTGGTTTGGGATGTCTTTTTCCAAGGGTTTATCCTAGTTAAGTCGGAAATAAGGAACATGCTATACGCACAGAAAAGAGTTTTATGATTATCCATACCGGTTTCACACGAAGGAGGTTTTATGACTACCAAAATTCGTCAGGTTCTCTCATCAAGCTCGATTGTCGGTACGACCGTTCAGAATATGGGAAGAGAAGACCTGGGAGAAATTAAAGATCTCATGATCGATCTTTCAGGGGGACGCATTGCCTATGCGGTGTTATCGTTTGGCGGATTTTTAGGAATGGGAGATAAACTATTTGCCATTCCCTGGCAGGCTTTTCAGGTCGTTCAAGAAGAGGAGGTGTTGTTATTGGATGTGGCAAAAGAAAAGTTACAACAAGCCCCCGGTTTTGACAAAGATAATTGGCCGGATATGGCTGATGTGACCTGGGGAGAAAGCATTCATGCCTATTATGGTTATGACCCCTATTGGGATTAAATCAATGGAGTAAAATCGCTAAAAACATACGTGAAGTGATAGAAGGATGCCCAGCAAGAACCCGCCGGGACGGCGGGTTTTTGCTGCGGAACTCCACTCCTACTAGAAGACGCGTCTTTTCTCCTGAACACCTACTGACTGCCCCCATTCCTTGTTGCATCCACAAATTCTTCCGTTGGATGATCCAAAGCCCGTCCTGCCCGGCCTTTTCCTTTATGAATAAACAACAGATTGTGCCCACTCGAAGAAGGGCTGGATGAAGGGAGAGACAATTCATAGGGAACAGGGCGTTGATGATCGGAAAGTTGCAAATTCGGGTTATAGACACGGTTAAATTTCCACAACATTTTGACAAAATTGGTCTGCCCGCGGATGAGGTGGCCGGCAGCTATCCGGATGGTTCCTTTTAGCGCATTCCAGCCGAGATGTTTATGGTTGAGGATTCGTTGGGTGTTGACCAGTTCTTCATAGAATTCCGGCAACGGTAAGCGGGTGGGGAGCACCGCATGTTGGATGTCGTATAGCCGGTAATCCCGCGTCTGAATTCTCTGAGATTCCCGGTGCCACGTTTCAGTGCCGGGATAGGGTGTGTTGACACTAATATTGACCACCTCCGGGACCTCCAAACACCATTGACGCACGGTTTCAAAACGATTCTTATCCCAGGTGGGATCGGCAATGATGTTAATGGCCACGGTGATGCCCAGGGAACGGGCAAATTCCAGTGCTTCAAAATTTTTGCCGAGTGAGATGCGTTTTCGATGTTGGATCAGTCCTTCCTGATCGATGGCCTCCAGCCCTATAAACATATATTTCATTCCCAGTTTTTTCCACAGGCGAAAGACTTCTTTATTTCTCAATAGGACATCACCGCGGGTTTCGAGATAATAGGACTTTTTGATACCCCGCCGTGCTATTGCCTCACCGATGGCCATGCCATGCTCGGCCTGGATGAAGGCCACATCATCCACCAAAAACACTCCAGGTTCACGAATACCTGCCAGTTCTTCCACGATCACTTCAGGACTGACCGGACGATAACTTCGTCCATAAAATGTCCAGGCACTGCAAAATGAACAATCCCAGGGGCACCCGCGAGTGAGTTCAATGGATGCGCAAGGATCCAGGACGCCAAGAAAATACTTGCTCCGGTGACGAAGTAAATTCCTGGCCGGCCTCACCTCATCCAAAGACTTGACGAATTCAGGAGGCGGTCCCTCAGCTTCCCGTGTGACCACACCGGGAAGCCGGTGCACACTCGAGGGATCATGTTGGATGGCGTTGAGGAGTGGTGCGATGACCGATTCTCCTTCCCCTTTGACAATGCAATCGATGGCTCCCTCTGCATGCTCGAGAACTTCTCTGGCGACAAAGGAAAGGCTGTGTCCCCCGGCCACGATGATAACGTCAGGAAACGAAGCTTTGGTCATTTTTGCGAGGTCGATGATCTCGGGAACATTCGGCAAATAATTACAGGATAGGGCGACCACATCCGGTCTCCAATCCTTCAACAATCTGAAATAGTCCCGGGATGTCTCCACCTGCAAATCGATGAGTCGCACGTCATGACCGGCCTGTCTGGCGGCCTCCGCGACCAGTTCCAACCCCAAGGGCTCCAAACGCAAAAAGATTTTGGTATACATCAACGGACCGGGATGAACGGCGAGAATTTTCAAGGCGAACCTCCTTTCAATCTCCACATGACAGTATTTTTAATTTTCTGTATGGGTGGCCGAGATCAGCCAGGGTTTTGCAGAGTATGTGGCATGGGTGTAATCAGTTATGGTGTATGCAGACAACCAACCTATACACAGGAGGCGTGGACACCTATGGTCGATACGAGTATTAAAAAAGTCCAAGCAGATCATTCTCCTAAAGGTTCCATGGGGCAGAAATATTTAGCCACCGGGGTCGGGTTAACCATGCGGTTATGGGAAGAATTGCCTGTCGGGCAAACACAGGAATCTTCCTCCAGGGATTATGAAACCATCGGATATGTGATCCACGGTCGTGCCGAGCTTCAGTTGGAAGGGCAAACAATTTTGCTGAATGCGGGAGATTGTTGGGTGGTTCCCAAAGGCGCAAGTCACAGCTATACCATTCTTGAAACATTGACCGCCGTTGAAGCGACCCATCCTCCAGCCCATATGCATGGTCGAGATGAAGTCTCCTCCTCTTGAGGTGCCTGCTTTCTCTGCTTCAGGAAAAGAAGGGTGATCCATTATGGATTGACAGCGGGAAGCTGATGGTCGGGAGCATGTTCCACCTTCCGAAAAATGTTTAAGGCCTCAGGCATTTCTTTTTGCAGACGTGTAATTCTCGTCTCATGGCTTGGATGGGTGGAAAGAAATTCAGAGGGGGCTCCCGCACTTCCTTGCTGCATGCGTTGCCACACCCTGACCGCTTCCTGAGGATCATAGCCGGCGCGGGCTGCCAGAATCAGACCAATGGAATCGGCCTCCGACTCATGCGTTCGACTGTAGGGGAGGAGGATGCCGACTTTTGTTCCCAGGCCTAGAGCAGCCATCGTGGCCTGCCCTACAACAGGGCCAGCCCCACTTGCTCCAACCCCCACCGCGGCAGCGGATAGTCCGGCTTGAGCAAGTACCTCCTGACTCATACGCTCCGAGCCATGGCGTGCGAGGGCATGAACGACCTCGTGCCCAAGAATGGCCGCAAGTCCTGAATCGGTTTTGGCAACGGGGAAGATTCCTGTATAGACGGCGATCTTCCCACCCGGCAGGGCAAATGCATTTTTGGTCCGGTCATCTTTGATCACAGAAACTTCCCAATTGAAGGTCCTGGCGTCTTCAGAAAATTTGGATTCTTTTGCGGCCTGGATGATCCTTTCCGCCACGCGTTTCACGGCTTCCTGTTCCTCAGGGGATTGAGATTGCTGGACCTTCGGATCGGACAGAATTTGTTGAAAGGCCTGTTCCCCCATTTCTGTGGCCTGAGATTGAGGGATCACGACAAGTTGTGAGCGATCGGTATACGGAACGGTCTCGCAACCCATCGTCATACCTATCAACATCAACAAAGAACAGAAACGTTTCACCTGCTGAAGACGACTCATCTTAAATTGGTTGTGCATGGCAAAAATTTTCCCTCCGGTCCTACGCATTAATGTAAGAAAATGATGACCGTACCGGATAGGGAAATGCAAAA
>JAUIKP010000381.1 GCA_030430725.1 Nitrospiria bacterium | reverse complement strand
TTTTGATAAATTGCTGTCCATACGGTCAATTCCTTTAGAGTCCTCAGACAATACAATATATGGAGTCGTGATCTCGTGAACGTTCCCCTTCTTGATTTGAAATCCCAATACGCCAGCATCAAACAGAACATCCAGGTGGTGTTGGAAGAGGTGTGTGCCGAGCAAAGCTTTATTCTGGGCACCCGTGTTCAGAACCTGGAGCAGACCCTGGCATCATACATCGGCACAGACCATGCGATTGGGGTGGCATCAGGAAGCGATGCCTTATTGTTGTCGTTAATGGAAGTCGGGGTTCAACCGGGTGATCGTGTCGTGACGGTTCCCTTTACATTTTTTGCGTCTGCAGGAGTGATTTCCCGGCTTCATGCGCGTCCGGTGTTTGTCGATGTGACGCCTGATACGTTTAATCTCGATCCCACACGGTTAGCGGATAGCCTCACGTCAGACGTCAAAGCCATTCTTCCGATCCATCTCTTTGGACAATGCGCGGATATGGAAACGATTCTTCGGATCGCCGATGCCCGTGGAATCCCGGTCATTGAAGATGCCTGCCAGGCCATCGGCGCGGCTCGAAACGGTGTCCGGGCCGGAGCCTTCGGACGCACGGGGGGCTTCAGCTTTTTCCCGTCGAAAAATTTAGGGGGATTTGGAGACGGCGGGTTGATAACCACGCGGGACCCACTGGTGGCCGAACGACTGCAACTCTTACGGGTCCACGGAAGCCGTTCAGAATATCATCATCATTTCATTGGGATGAACAGTCGGTTGGATGCGCTGCAAGCGGCCATCCTTCACGTGAAATTTCAGTATTTAGCTGAGTGGACCGCGATGCGCCAAGCGCATGCGGCCTCTTACCAGCAGCTGTTTCGGGCATGCGGTCTTGATGAGCGAGTGACTGTGCCGATCGTGAAGTCCGGAAATATTCACGTCTACAACCAATTTACTATTCGCACGCCGCAACGAGACGAACTCAGTGCCTACCTAACCCGCCATGGAATAGGCAATCGCATTTATTATCCGGTTCCGTTACATCTTCAAGAATGTTATCAATCGCTCGGATATCAAAAAGGTGATTTTCCGGTGTCGGAACAGCTGTCCCAGGAGGTGCTTTCTCTTCCCATTTATCCGGAACTCACCCAGGATCAACTCCAGTATGTGGTCGACACGATCCACGCGTTCTTTCACCAAAGGGAATCTCGTTTTCAGAGATGACGCCTTAGGAAGTGGTTCACTAATCGGAACCTCTGCGGATCGACACGGCTCTTCCTCTTACCATATAACCCCTCTCCACCCTGGCAGTGTCATATTGCATCGATGTATGAGTTGTGATATGAATACGGATATGAATGCGATGATCCCAACTCGAAGAGTGACGGCGAATCTTCCCAAGGCCTTGCTCAAAGAAGCCTGTGCGGTATCCGGCTCGGGAATAACCGACACGCTCATCCAGGGTTTAACGATGGTTGCCCGTAGCAAAGCTGCCGCTAAGGCCGCTCGGCTGAAGGGTAAGCTGAAGATGGAGATTGACTTGGAGATTTCGCGTGAGCGCCATTCTCGTTGATACCTCAAGTTGGATTGCCTATTTCAATCACGGCGAGCATTCGATTATTGATGAGGCGTTAAGGGAGGGGCGGGTCTATCTTTCTGGGCTCATTGCTGCAGAATTGACCAGCGGGAAACTCTCCCCCAGTCAGCGATCGGCTGTTGAGTCTTTTCTAGGTGACCTACCCCTCTTTGAGGACGATCTTCAACATTGGTGCCGCGTCGGGCGTCTTCGCGCTCAACTCCTGTCCAAAGGGTTGACGGTTTCCACCCCTGATGCGCATGTGGCTCAATGTGCCATGGATTTGCAAGGAGATTTGCTTACCCGAGACAAGATATTCTTGAAAATTGCCAATAAAGTGGCACTGACCATACTCCATTAAACTTATGGTGGTGGTCATAAAGGTCAGAGCAAGGCTGGCCACATCCCTTCTATAAGGTACGGGCCTTCTCTCCACCAGGAATGATATCAGGCTTTCGAATCAGAACGGATCAAATAGGGGTAAAATCTTTTGTTGGGAGTTTCGTTCGTGGATACTAGGCTGCGGGTATGGCACGGCCCCTGCGTCTTGAGTATCCCGGTGCGGTCTATCATGTGAGGAACCGGGGTCTGGCTCGTCAGGTGATCTTTCGGGCCCTCACTGATTATGAGATGTTTCTCCAAGCGCTGCATGAGACCCATACGCTTTGGGGAGTTGAGGTCCTCGCGTATTGCTTGATGCCGAATCACTATCATCTGTGTGTGCGCACGCCAGCAGGGAATCTGGGGCGTGTCATGCGGCATCTTAATGGGGTATATATCCAACGGTTTAATCGTGCGCATCGCGGCGGGATGGGCGGTTGGTCCGCGGGCGCTATAAAGCGATCCTCGTGGAAGCAGAGGCCTATCTAGCGGCGGTGATTCGCTACATTCATCTCAACCCCGTCCAAGCAAACTTCGTCACCTCCCCAGAAGGGTGCCGTTGGAGTAGCCATCCCCGGTATCTGAAACCGTCCACCGCCCCCTCGTGGCTGCGGGTGAAAGACGTGTTGGCCGATTTTGGGACCCCTCGAGCCTTTCATGCCTTTGTGGTGGTCGGAAACGAGGACGCGTTGGAAGCCTTTTACGAGACTGGACGCCAACGGCCGGTGTTGGGCACAGAGGGATTTCTGGGATGGGTCAAGACCAAGGCCCCACGTCTCCGACTCTCGCGGGAGCATCCGCGCTATGAACGGGCGAATGTTCACCCGTCGGTCCGGCAGGTCCTGCAGCAGGTTGCCACGGTGTTTGGCGTGGAGGTCCCGACCGTAAAGAAGGGACGTCGCGTGGAAGCCAATCAGGCTCGACAGGTGGCGATCTATCTGGTTAAGCGGCTGTGTGATCTGACGTTGCAGGAAACGGCGACGCACTTTGGGGTGGAGAGCTATGGGGTGGTAGGCTGGGCCTGTGCGCAGATCCGGGCGAAACAGCTCAGCGACTCCCGCTTCAAGAAACGAGTACAGAAGGTGGAGACAGCAATGCGTCAACAAAAGTTTTGACCCCTATGGTATTGATATTCTAGGTGAACAGGCCAAAAAGGAGGAGGCACCGATGAACCTCAGCTTTACGAAAAAACAGGAAGAATATATTTCGGCCCTGATGAACACAGGGGATTACAAAACGCGAGCGAGGTTGTCCGGGATGCCTTACGCTTGCATGAGGACTATCGGCACCATGTCATTGAAGAACTTCGGGCAGAAATGGCGAAAGGGTGGGAGGGACCAGCCAGTCCCAGGAAGGTGCACGATATTATTCGTGCCAAAGCAAAGGCGAGCCAATCATAGACGGCTTCGCCCAATATCTTTTACGAACGGTCTCCGGAAGCGGACCGCCATCTCGAAGATATTTTTGATTACACCGAGAGTCACGTTGGTCTGAATCAGGCGAGAGGGTATGTCTCCGCTTTAACGACGTTTCTCAGCACCTTTGCCGCACTCCCCATGTAGGGAAACACCGAAAAGACATCCGCGTCGGTTTACGAAGTCTGGTCAAAGAACAGCATGTGGTGTTCTATCGGATTCTTACTGATCGGATTCGTATCGTGCGTGTGCTACATGGCAGTCGCGATGTCCTGAACTTTTCGCAGTGGCGGCCATGACGAAGAAAAAATATACAACTGCCGGAACTGAAATGTACTAGTCATCTATCCGCGTTCTCAATCCAAGAATTTCTGCCTTACTTACCTCCTTCCCCTGAGCTCAATTGAGTGTCTTGTTCCGATGGGTTTCTGTAAAGTATTTTCAAAAGGAAGGAGATGTCATTAACGCCCTATGTGTATGATGGGGAAGATATGCTCTCGGCGTATAGGGGACCAATGCTGAATGGAGGGACTACCTCCAGGAAAAATCCTGGCAGGACCAATAGGTTACAAAAGTCGGGGTTGTTTTGCGGTCAGGCTGACGCGTGTTCCCATGTTTTTGTGCGCTGGATCA
>JAUIKP010000380.1 GCA_030430725.1 Nitrospiria bacterium | reverse complement strand
ACGGAAGGAGAGCAAGGAGACGGAGTCGTGGAGTTTATCCGGCATCTTCTGGCTGACGACTTACAATCAATTGATCCGTCCCTTCACCGGCATTATGTGGTGCTGGGATCCACCGAGACGGAGCAGGAAGTCCGAATCAGTCCCTATGGTCCGAACCTCCTCCTGGCCGGCTCATCGGGAAGCGGTAAATCCACGCTCTCAACCGGCATCATTGAGCGGCTCACGGATAAACATTATCAATGCTGTATTATCGATCCTGAAGGCGATTATGAATCGTTAGAACAGGCTGTGGTTTTGGGTAACATGAATCACGCACCCAACTCAAAGGAGGTCATCAATATTCTGGAAAACCCGGATACGAATCTGGTCATCAATCTGGTGGGTCTGGCGATACAAGAACGTCCTTCTTTTTTTAAAAACATCTTTAAAGATCTTCAGGACTTCAGAGCACGAACGGGCCGCCCTCATTGGATTGTCCTGGATGAGACTCATCATCTGATGCCGGCAGAATGGGATAGCTTTCTCCCCTTGTTCACCCCATCACCACATTCCCTGCTGATGATCACCGTGCATCCCGATCAAATGGCTGCTGACGCCCTTGCAGCTATTGATTGTGTCGTGGTGATTGGCAAATCTCCAGGCGAGCGATTGGAAGCTTTCACTCATTCGGTGGGGGAATCTCTGCCTTCCTTCGAGGACCATCACGTCCAACCGGGGGAGGCGATATTTTGGGAACGGTGCGAAGGGGCTCCGCCGGTTCGATTTCGCATACACCCCAATAGGAGCGAGCGGAGGCGTCATCGTCGGAAGTATGCGGAAGGAGAATTAGGACCTGATCGCAGTTTTTACTTTCAAGGTCCGGAAGGTAAGCTAAACCTTCGAGCCCAAAATCTTATGCTCTTTCTTCAACTGGCAGAAGGGCTGGATCCTGAAACGTGGATGTATCATTTGAAGCGGCATGATTATTCTTCCTGGGCTCAAGATTGCATTAAGGATAAAACGCTGGCCGCTGAGATTCGGGAAATAGAATCCACTCAATCGCTGGAACATGGGCAAAGTCTGGCTCGCATCAAAGGCGCCATTGAATCCCGGTATGTCCTCGCTCCTCACCGGCCTTCATCGGCCTCCCCTCCCTCCTCTTAATCTATTTAGTTTTCGATTTCCGGAAAATCAAATTTTGCATCAATTAGGGTTTAAAGTTGAGGGATAACAATCGCCGAGTCAGGGGTTTTCACTAGTTAGCGATTGACTCAATCCCCTCCATAATTTTCATAGATACGACAAAGGAGTTTTTCATGTAGTTTGTGGAGTGACCCGCGTTTCAATCATAAGGAGGTCGAATCATGAAGATGTTACACACAGTGTTAGGAGTTTTAATGGTCATCGTGCAGTTGATCGATTTCATTGTTCTCGTCCGCCCATTTGTCATGGCGGTTTAAAGTTAAGCTTTCGCTCAACCCATATCTTCGGCCCGCGTAATCTCGAGGAAACCGTACCATGATCCCTGTTTTCACTTGAAAGGAGGACACATGTCACTATTCATAAAATCCACCCCGGGCTGGAAAACCACCGTGCTTCTTGGATCGTGTGCTTATCTTTTTGTGGGGATAACGGCTGCTTCAGGAGGGGAAACAAATTCTACAGATACATCCAAACCCCAGTCGAGAATGGAACAAGGGGAGAATCATGGTGATCAGCACCAACAGTTCACATTGCTTCCCGGCCATCGGGTTATTGAGGGAGTGGTGGAAAGCGTGAAGGGGGATCAGGCAAAGGTTGATTCTGGTGATACAGGAAAAATTACCCCCCGCTATCTGTCACTGGAAAGGGCGAAAGAGAAGGGATTTACTCTGAAACAGGGTGATAAGGTCACCATCATGGTAAATGACAAAAACCACGTCGTGGATTACCATCTCACCAGCGGCGAAGGCCACAGTCATCATCAGGTCGTCAAAGGCAAACTTGCACAACCGCTTAAGGTTGGGCAGGAACAAGCGATAATAAAAACGAACGATGGAAAAGAACAATCCTTTGCAGTCCGTCCGCTTGCAAGGAGCGAAGTCGCGGCCATTCCCTTCGACACCGAGGGCCTGTTCCTCATCGATGAAACCGATAAAATTGCGAGTGCCACATTAACCAAGGATGTCACGTCCGAGGACGATTGGGCTCGTTCCACTGCCTATAATGTCTATCGTCATATTGAGGGAGTCATCCAGGAAGAACCAGATAAGGAATCCCTGACGATCCAAACCAAAAATAAGGAATCTCTGACATTACCGGTCTGGGATTATTTACAGAAAGACATGGCGAAACTTTCTAAAGGCATGCCGGTGACTCTCCTGGTGGATCAGGATGATAAAGTCGCTGATATTGCCTATATTCCTAAGGATGAAAAATAATCTCATAGAAAGGAAAGCACGTGTGAGCCTTGCCATGGAAGCGGGTAATTGGAGGCTCGCTGGTTAGAGCCACTCTGATTGATATCTTAGCGAGGAATGTTGGACCAGCCCTCCAGATCGAATTTGGCCCCAGACCTGGACACCCTTGTAGAAGGGGGCTCAGCGTCGATCACCAATAGGGGTCAGATTGAATGACAGGTTCTTGACGGGGTCAGGGAGTCGGAAAATTCCACGAGGCTTTCCACATACATCAGTGGAGGCCACACTCCCATCCGACATTTCTTATCCAAACTGCCGGTGGATTTGTGGAAGCCTCCCCCTTTCTCCTCACTCCGACCGTCAGAATACCCCTCCGGACCATGGCGCCGGCGTCTTGATGGCGAAAAGCAATTTATACATGAAGAAATTGGGCAGGCCACAGCAGAGTCTTGGCAACTGACATGTCATTTGACTTGAATTTGATTGATAACGGAATCCACTCCGGTCACATGGGCTGCGGCCTTTTCCGCCGCCTGTCGTTGTGGTTCTTTTTCAACGAATCCTCCCAAGGTCACCACACCATTTCGGACTGTGATGTTAATGGGAGCGGCATCCAACCCCGCTTCCCGCATAAGAGCGACTTTTACCCTGGCGGCGATATATTCGTTCCTATCCGACACCTCTGCATCATGACCAAGTGGAGTGCCACATCCGAATGCCGACACGACAAAGGCCATAATGAACAAAGCGGAAAGAATATGAGGCCACCCATATGAAAAGGAATTGGAGGGGAACCGGTTCACATAAATCCTTAAAAAAAGTCATTCTGCCTGGGATGGGAAAAGATACCAGATCCACTATACCGAATGGTAATCCCAAGAACACATGCGTTTCATTGCCCAACATTGCCTGAATGGGTCGGATGAAAAAAGCCGACAGCGGCGTTCCCTGCCTCCCCCGTAGCGGCTTCGCGCAGGCAGGTCGCCGTTTTTCCGTGCTCACGTACAACGTGTACGCTCCGCCAGATAAAACGGCTGTGGCCTTTCCTTCGAGAATCCTCAGGACAGGACTGGACGGACCCTTCGGGAAAACTCAGGGCATGCTTTTTTGAACCGACCCGGAACCTTTAATGAGTAATCAAATCCTGGGCAAATTTGCCCTTGAAAATCTTTATTATTCAACACTCCCTGAATGAATCCGTGTGATAACACATGATGAAACAAGAAAAACAGCAAGGGTGGAGCGGGAGACTTCTCATTTCGATTGTCATCGTGGCATGTGTGATTGCCATCCTTGTTGCAGTGGGAATCACCGTGTTGAACTCCCAATGGTTTCTTCATTTCACTGAATCCAGGTTGACGGAAACTCTCGGTCAACAGGTAAAGATGGGGACATTGGAGGTAGACATAGGCCGTATCTCCCGGTTACGAGTTGAAAACTTATGGATAGCGAATCCATCCTGGGCCGCAGATCCCTATCTTGCGTCCGTGGACCTTCTGGAGGTGGGGATCGACCTCATGAAGCTCCTGGAAGGAGATCTGCTCATCACCGACCTGCAAGCAACGGCACCGGTTGTTCATCTCGAACGGTCTGGTGAAGGCACGGCCAATTGGGCCCAGAC
>JAUIKP010000379.1 GCA_030430725.1 Nitrospiria bacterium | reverse complement strand
AATATGCCCCCATTGTTGAATTCCCCGGGCGACGAACAAGGTATCGATTTTTCCCTCATGGGCGGCCAGAACCACGGTTTTCAGATCATTGGAAGCATTGGACATGCCCAAGAACTCTTTACAATTGGTTTTGGCCTTTTCTATTTCGCGATCGGCATCCCCTTTCACGACCGGCCATATCTGACGGTGCAGTTCGTGAAGGCTTTTGTCATCAGCATTACCCGTGACCCCTTCCTCTTTGATATGAGGGTAGGTATTGGCAGCTTTGTAAATCGGAATCAAATATTCCACGCCGGTAAGATATAACGGGGCGTGCGCATCGCGCAGGAACTCGTGAAGACCTTTCGCCACCTGTTGGAAAAATTGGGTAATGCGGGACTTTGCTTCGTCATCCCCACCGCCTTGTCCATGAAACATGGCGGCCCGCTGGTCCCCTGCATTGGGAGCTTTGGTATGCCATTGCAAGGATTGCTCGCCGCCGGCGGTTTTATTGGCTTCTTTCATACTGAGGGGAAGGTCTGGTATATGCAATTCCTGCAGGCCATCCTGTGAACCCTGAAAGAACCGGATGTGGTTCTGACTGAGCGCGAGAAGATAAAACGTTCCACCATACATGAACACGGGCAGAATGGGCTTTAGATAAAACCGGGATTCCACCATCAGGAGTTCGGGAAGGCTGAGGGGCAGACGAAAAACACGGTGCCAATCCTTCGCCACGTACATGGCCAGACCGTGATCCTGATGTCGCCAGAATTGCTCATCCTCCAGGAGCGTCGAGAGAGGGGCCAGCCAGGTTCGAGCGTCCATGCTCCTGATGCCCTGTTCCGTCAATTGCTGTTCAGTCTCTTTGAGGAGATTTTTTAAGCGTATCGGATCCTGTCGGATTTCCGGTCCTGCGGGATGGGTCGGCATGTACAAGGACACGCATGGACTGTCTTTCTGTTCAAGGAGATCCTGGAGATCGTGTGTTGTGATTGACATTGTGACCCTTTCGATGGCTCAGGAATGGGCGCTGAAAATATGTACGTCTTAACGTAACACGGAAAATTTGAGTAGACACCTGTTAAATTCCCTGAAGTCTTATCTCTCCATCACCTGACTCTTAGGTTTATGGGGGAATTTCCCCCTTTACTTGCAGATATTGCAGGCGATGAATGTAACGGATGGATCAGTCTGTGTCTGCCGGTTGCTTCTTTCGGGCGTTCCGGAGCGCGTCCACCATGCCCCTACAGCGGGCGCTATCGTCAGCTCTTCCAAGCTCAGGAGAAGGAAACGTGGGTTCGACTGAAAATTCCGGATTTAAAAATGTGCCGTTGACGTGCAAGGGTCCGCGTGAACTCAGGATGGTAAAATCCTGGGGATAGGGCTTTACGGTCAGATTCATCTTTTCTTCACGAAGATCAATCGACCCGTGACCTTTGAATTTGGTGTCTTGGGTATCCAGTAAGAAGGGGTGGATGGTCACGATACCACTGCGGGCCTGCAGGTCGGTATACGCACATTCTATATTGACACGCGTATCCGTGCTCAGGAATATCGCCGCTGATTCCGTGAAGTCCAATCCGGCCAACTCCACAAGCAGGGCATCGATTTTCCCTCCTGTCATGGTTAAAAAGAGACCGCCGTCCGCGGACCCGAACCAATCCGCCAACGACTGTCCCTGCATCCACAATTTCGCCCGCCCGCCGATGTCACCAAACGAATCATCAGCCACGTCGAAGCGGACAAGCAACCGGCTGAGGTTCACTTGATCGAAATCCGTATGCAATTTTGCCTGGATGGGATCTTGGCGGGCATTTATCTCCAGTTGCATGGACACGGTTCCGGTGGCCACACCGAAATCCAGTCGATTCATTTGCAGATGTCCGTCTTCAAGCGTCAAATTAAGGGCAAAATCATTGAGTGGAAGGTCCGGTGCCAGAACGTCCGTCGCGCTATATTCCACTTCGGCATCCAATTTCCTGAGTTGGGTAAAATCCATGGGTTTATCCGGAAGCACCGTTTGACGATCTTCGGTTTTCTCGGCGCGGACTTCCTGTGCCTTCGAAGCGGTTTCGTCGGGATCCGGTGGGGCACCGATCAGACCGGCCAGATCATCGAAATCCAGTTTGCGTGAGTGAAGGCGAGCCGAAACCATGGGGCGTTTCCCGCCCGTCATGACATGCAGGCTGCCGGCGACATCGCTGTCTCCCACCGCCCCGCTCAGGTTTCGGAGAGAGACCGTCTGTTGTTCTTCCGGCCCTTGATTCCGGTGAACCAGCGCTTCCAGCTTATAAGGGGGAAAATGGGGCAGGGGAATACCTAAGGCCTCGCCCAAACGAGCCGGATCCGGTCCTTCCATCCACACTCGTCCCTTAAACGCCGAGAGAGGGAACACATTTCCTATCGTGGCGTCCAGTCTGATGGTGGTGTCGTTGACGGAAAAGATCGCTTCCACCGGCATCGACTGATAGTCACTCCAGACTTTCTGAATGGAGCCTGTGGACAGGCGCACATCGACAGGATTTTCACGGTATTCCACGGTTCCGTTCACCTGAATGCCGGAGCCGACGCTTTCCGCCCGGACGTGTAAATCCGACCTGGCCTGTAAATCGGGATCATCATAGCGTAGCCGCACTTCGTCGATGCGCAAGCGATCAAGGAGGGCCTCCATCTCAAATGGATTGTTCACATTGCGCTCTGCTGACGGAAGACTCACGGCGAGACGGCCGCTCACCGTTCCCAAGCTGACCGATTCTTTCCCGAGCGCCTGCATGGCCTTATCCAGATCCACCCGTTGGATATCGGTTTGAAGACGGGAGGGCAGCGATGGATCGCGCACATCCAGTAGTGCCGATGTCGTGATCGTGCCCGCACCGATTTTGACTGCCAGCGGGGAGATGCGAAGGAGACCATTCTCGATCTTTGTCACCATGGAAACATCCTCCAACGTGACATTCGGGACCACCAGGTTCCCGACAGAAATCTCGAGGATGCCTTTCAGATTCGTCAACCAGTCGGGGATATGTATGCCTCCCGTCTCCTTGGTTTCGGGAACTCGTGCCGGAAATTCTTCGTTGCCGGACATGGGAACCAGCGAAACCACATCGAATGTTTCAGAATGCACCGTTGCCTTAAAACCGGTTGCCCCCTCGGTTTCAACCGTCGCTTCCGCCCTAAAGTCGCTGTTGCCCACGACGCCTGACACGTTCTCGAGTGCCCAGGTCCGTGACCTTTTACGCAGGTTTCCCTTTAGTGCGACCTGTCCCAATGCCGGGATTTCCTTGTCAAACATGGATGCGACCGTGGACGGGGAATCGCTGTGAAGGAAGACCGACAGATCCATCCACATTGACGGCCAAGCGGGTTCGATCATCCCGGAAATCGAAGCTGTCGTGCCGGTCAGTTGTAGATCCGCAGCGAGAGGTGTTCGTGTGGTGTGATCGGGAGAAGAATCAAGTATGGATTGGATGGTAGGACCTGACACGGTCAGTGTAAGTGGTTCATTGCGAAAATCCCCCTTGGTCTTGAGGACCAGACCATCCGAAATATTCGTATCCATGTGCGTCTGGATGTGGGTGTCGGTGGAAGAATCTGTATAGCGAATGTCAAACTGTTCAATGTCCAGCGTGTTGAGCTTTACGGCATGGATTGGTTCAGGGGAAGTGGATCCCACTGGGGAGTCTGTTTTTTGATCTGATCGAAGTACCGTCTGTACATTCATGGCCAGGTTCATTTCAAGATTGCCGGAGATGCCTTGTGTGGCGTTCGTTCCGGATGTTGATGGGTTCCCGACATTGGCCATTTGTGGATCCCCTGGGTTTTCAGCCCGTAGACGGATTCGACCTTCCGCCAGCTTTTCCCCTACGGATATCTGCGACTGGACGTTGAGCTGCATACCGGCCACTTCCGCCGATAGTGTTTCTATGATGAGACCCTGCTCTTCCAGTTTCATCGCGATATCGGTATGGTGTACCGGCATAATTCCTGTTTCAATCAGATCGGCCCGATATGTGAGACGGGTTT
>JAUIKP010000378.1 GCA_030430725.1 Nitrospiria bacterium | reverse complement strand
CAGGCACTGTTCCGAACGGGGTTGATCAGCGTTCTGGCCTATGTCAGCCTTATCACGCTTCTCAGGTTGTTTGGCAAACGTACCCTCTCCAAGATGAATGCCTTTGATTTGGTCGTGACCGTCGCGCTAGGGTCCACGCTGGCAACCATTTTACTCAACAAAGACGTGACTTTGGCTCAGGGGGTCCTGGCCTTGACTCTGCTGATAGGAATGCAGTTCGTTGTGACGTGGTCCAGTGTCCGCGTCCGATGGGTACGTAAGCTGGCCACAGGGGAACCGACGATGTTGTTGTATCAGGGTACATTTTTACCTGCCGCCTTGCGTTGGACACGGGTGACTGAAGATGAGGTGCGAGCCGCGGTTCGGAACGTAGGAATGGCGACGTTGGATGAGGTACAGGCGGTGGTGTTGGAGACCGACGGCTCTTTCAGTGTAGTCCGAAGTGGCGGGGGTTCCGGAGAGTCGAGCCTCACAGGGGTCAGTCGACCGTCGGGCATTCCACCCACAACCACCAACAGGTAAACTATGTTGTTGGGGGAGCCATGACAAAAAAGACAGTTAGCGTTCGTATCGAAACCGACTCCTTTGGATCGATTCCTGTACCGGCGGATAAATATTGGGGGGCACAGACCCAACGTGCTTTGGAGAATTTTCAAATCGGCCAGGAACGTTTGCCTCGCCCTCTGATCCGGGCGTTGGGTATCGTCAAGCGGTGTGCGGCCCTATCGAATGTCACCCTGAACACGATTGATGAAACAACCGGCAAGGCAATTGCTGATGCGGCAGAGGATGTTATCGACGGCAAGTTGGACGATCATTTTCCCCTAGTTGTCTGGCAAACCGGTTCCGGTACGCAGTCCAATATGAACGCCAATGAGGTGATTGCCAATCTGGCCATCGAACGCTTGGGCGGGACGCTTGGATCAAAAACGCCGGTTCATCCGAATGATCACTGCAATTGCAGCCAGTCTTCCAATGATGTCTTCCCGACGGCGATGCATATTGCGACGGTTGAGCAACTGCACCATGTCCTGATTCCATCCTTGGCACATCTCCACCAGGTCTTGTTGGATAAGTCGCAAGCCTGGGACGGCATTATCAAAATCGGCCGAACGCATTTGCAGGATGCCACTCCTCTCACGTTGGGTCAAGAATTCTCAGGATATGCGGCCCAGGTGCAGCTGGGCATTGATCGGATTCAGGATGGGCTTAAACGACTGTATCCCCTTGCGCAAGGCGGTACGGCGGTGGGTACGGGGTTGAATGCAAAGCCCGGGTTTGGAGAGAAGTTTGCCAAAGAAGTCGCAAGGTATACGCAGCTGCCATTTTTTTCGGCTTCCAATAAGTTCGAAGGGTTGGCCACGCATGACGCCATGGTGGAAATCTCCGGCGTGCTCAATGTTCTCGCCGTCAGTCTGAATAAAATTGCCAATGATATTCGCCTGTTAAGTTCAGGCCCGCGCGCCGGTCTTGGAGAAATTTCCCTGCCGGAAAATGAGCCGGGTTCTTCCATCATGCCGGGAAAGGTGAATCCCACTCAATGTGAAGCGATGACCATGGTCTGTGCGCAGGTTATTGGGAATCACACGACCATTACGATTGCTGGCGCACAAGGGCACCTTGAACTCAATGCGTTCAAACCCGTCATTGTACACAATGTGCTTCAGTCCATTCGCCTCATCGGCGATGCCGTAAGGAGCCTTACCGATAAATGCATTGTGGGTATTGAACCGAATATTGCCCGTATTTCCGAGCTGATGGAACAATCCCTGATGCTGGTCACGGCATTGGTTCCTCACCTTGGTTACGATAAGGCTGCCAAAATTGCTCAAGGGGCTTTAAAAAATGGACGCACCTTGCAAGAAGAAGCTATCGCCAGCGGATTTGTGACTGAAGAAGAATTCAACACCTTGATTCGTCCGGAACAGATGATTCGTCCAAAGTAATCCCAATGTCCCCAGCGGCCTTCTGACTCCTTCCTGAAAGGAATTTAAAACGAAAGATTGCGATCGCTTTCGGACACAGCTTTGACATAATCCGGCATGCCCTTCATTACCGCACCCACCTCGAGATCGGGTTCGTTTATTTATCGGGCCGCCGCACAGGCTGAACAAACCTCACAGGAATACTCTGAGACAGAATGGTATTGGCTAACACCTTCAATGCCGGTAGCCCGACTCCCTGTACACCATCTACCACACCTTTTTTTGCTAAGACGACGGCCTTGGCCTGAAGCCACAGAACAACCTCATGCCCTTGTTTGGACTCATAGTGAGACGATTAACGGAAGGGTCATCATTGTGGGATCTTCAGCACCTTTACTCCTAACAATGACCAATCGTGCCATAGGTTTTTCTTTTCATTATCTCGTTTTCTTCATGCTCTTCCCAACCCTTCACGAAATTACACCGACAAGCTGGGTAAAGAAAAGGAGAACACCGCTGGGATCCTGCGATGTAATCCGTCTGTCGCGGTCCTGAATTACAGACTCACCTCTGTAGACCACCTGGTTTTTGCTGGCGTGTGGGAATTGGTCGGGAAAACTGAGTGGCGCCTTGATTATACCATCAGGAATCTCCGGCCAATCGAACTTGTTGACCCGTATGACCTGTCCATTGAAGCGATTGTGCCAGGCAGCCTAAGCCTTTTTAACATAGGCTTTGTAGACTTTTTTGTCCGCGGCACCTTCTTCTTCCATACCAACCATGGCGTGTCCGGTTGTTTCGCACCAGGCCGGCATATCTTTTTTAATTCCCTCGTCATCCGAGATCACTTCGAGTACCTGGCCTGAGGCGAGTTCTTTGATTTTTTTTGAGGTCAGAATGATAGGCATCGGGCAAAAATATCCCAATGTATCGAGTTTAACGTCGGCTGGTATCATGGTATATCCTTTTGTGTTGGTCGTTAGATAAATAAGTTTACGGATCCGTGCCGGGCTTCCGCGAGATACGTGCTGACTCCGGCAAGTTGGTCGATTCCGTCGATCAACGTATCTTTGGAGATGCCCATCAGTCCCAGTGTTGTCGTACAGGCAATCATCTTCACATCCAGGTCTTTGGCGGTTTCCATGAGTTCGGGTATGCCCGGCATACGATTATCTTTCATCACCTTTTTCATCATGGTAGTTCCGAGACCTCCAAAATGAAACCGTGAGAGGGGCAGGCGGCTGGCGCCCCCTTTGTTCAGCCATCCAAAGGCTCGACGGAGCCAATCCTTCGGGGAGCTGCTCACATTTTCCTTCCGGATGGCATTCAACCCCCAAAAGGTAAAAAACATCGTCACCTTCATGCCCATGGCTGCAGCGCCGGTGGCGATAATCAGGGCCGCCATGACGCGGTCCATGTCTCCGCTGAGTATGACCAGTGTCACTGTATCTGGTTTGGTTTCTTTGAGTTCGGCTAAGGCGGTTGCTGGTTCAACGTGGGTGGCGTTCATGATGTCACCTTCTTTCTCAGAAAAATGATGGGTGGCCTCTTACAGAGTCCTCGCTATAGGCGGATTGTTACGGAGTATAGCAGCTCTTGGCCTTTGTAAGGGTTGATCTTGCCTGGATGTATTATCCAAGGATGAGGCTTACCGCTCATTCGACTATAATATGGTATTTTTTTCAGTGTCAACAAACGCCTGTTCAGGCTCGTGCCTCCATGAGGCATGAACCGCGGGTTTCTTTGCCGTGTAGGGAAAATCTAAGGAAGCGGCCATGGATCGGTTGGTGGAATGTGTGCCGAATGTCAGTGAGGGCCGGGACAAGGCCGTACTCGCTTTATTGACTGAGCGTATTCAGTCGGTATCCAATGTGGCCTTACTTGATCTTCATATGGATTCGGATCATCATCGGTCGGTTTTTACCCTTGCAGGGGAGCCGGAGGCGATGGCCACGGCGCTTTATCAGGTTATTCAAGAAGCACAGCAGAGCATTGACCTCCGCAGGCATCATGGGCAGCATCCACGCATCGGAGCGGTTGATGTGGTGCCATGGATTCCCTTACGAGGCGTGACGATGGAGGAGTG
>JAUIKP010000377.1 GCA_030430725.1 Nitrospiria bacterium | reverse complement strand
AGCCCAGGATAAAGAAGAAGCCCTGTTCGCCGAGCAGGATGCCCATCGACCTTTTTCCTTCCATGAAATGAAAAGTGATCTTGTCCTTCCCAACGGCGCACGATTTTATAATGACCACACCCATCCGGAATATTCCACCCCGGAATGCCGGTCTCTCAAGGATATGGTCGCGCATGACCGGGCCGGCGAACGCATTCTTTGGATGGCGGCGCAACGCCGAAACCAAGCTCTTGGTGCCCCGATGGTTCAGCTGTATAAAAACAATACGGATTTTCATGGGCATAGTTATGGCTGCCATGATAATTATCTGGTCTCGCGTTCGCTCAAATTTGAGGATTTGGCTCGTGGGCTCATGCCTTTTCTGGTCAGTAGGCAATTAATCGCCGGCGCAGGCAAGGTTGGTCGGGAAGCGCAAGAGCGTGGGTTTGTGCCTGGCGGGTTTCAACTGTCCCAACGCGCAGATTTTATGGAGGCCGAGTTGGGGGTGGATACCATGCACAACCGACCCATCCTCAATACGCGAGACGAGCCGCATGCGAATCGTGAACGATATCGGCGCCTTCATCTGATCGTGGGCGATGCCAACATGTGTGAATATGCCACGGCCTTGAAGATAGGCACGACACGGGTGGTGTTGGATATGATTGCCGGAGGGATGCTTCCGCCGTGTGAGCTGGATTCTCCGGTGCAGGCGATTCAGGCGCTATCTCGTGACCCTGAATTGAGCACACTTGTGAAACGGCAGTCTGCCGGTATGATTTCTGGGCTGGATATTCAACGGGAGTATTTGAATTTGGCCAGGAAATTTTTTATCGAGGTTGATGAGGAAACGACCTGGATTCTTCGCGAATGGGAGCAGGTCTTAGATTTTCTCGAGGGGGATCGATGGCAGCTTGTAGGAAAAATCGATTGGGTGACCAAATTATGGTTGCTCGAAACCTTTAGGGAGGCCGAACGCATTGGTTGGGACGATCCTTGGTTGGCCAGCCTAGATCTGGAATACCATAACCTGGATCCTGATCGCGGTCTGTTTTTTGGATTGGAAGCCGAAGGGCGGACTACCCGGCTATCTCAGGAGCAAGAGATTCAGGTAGCCTTGAAGCATGGGCCATTCGATACGCGTGGAGGTCTCAGAGGGTTGTGTGTGCAACGATTTGGTCAGGACATTACGTCGATACAGTGGGAAGGGGTTCATTTCCGTGGCTCAAAGGGGGGCCTGCATCTTGATTTGCTGGATCACCTTGAGCCGGTGTCGGTTGCTCGATGTCGGTCTGTGATTGAGCAGGCCGAAACCCCAGTTGATATGATGGAATCCTTGACTGCGGAGAAGTTTTCCTAGCGGGTATCCTCAAATTTTAGAGGATTTCCCCCCTTTACCATCACAGCATCTTCATCAAATCTTTGGCGCCGGCTTCCACATATTTCGAATACTATCTCCATGAAACGGTTGATGATCTCGATGGGGAATCCTCTGGTGGTGGTGAAATAGAACTATGGGGAAACGTCCAGAGCTACGGCGGAAAAAGAAGGAAGTGTTGAGAAATGTTAGTTGATCTACGAACCAAAAAGGAGGTCATGCCGAACTCCTTTAGTTTTCTTGAAAGAAATAGAGTTGTTAGGCTTACTGATGGCGGGTTCTGGCTTTCTGATGAAAAAAAACTTACGAGTATCAACGATTCATCGCTCTCATTCAGGATCTTCAGAAAAAAAATTAAAAATACTTGATGTCGGCTGTGGTAAGGGGCGCATACCAAGAAAATTAATCGAAGATTCAAGTATGAACATTGATTTCAATTATTCTGGTTTTGACGTAGATCGTAATGATATTAATGAAAACAATACGTTCTTTAAGCATGATAAACGGTTTACCTTCAACCATATTGATTATATGAACAAAATGTATAACCCAAACGGTTCTACAACAGAACCCGTTTTTGACTTTTTAGATGAGTCCTATGACTTGATTTGGGCCTGGAGCGTTTTTTCTCATTTGGACATACAAGATTTTGAAATATATATGAGGCTGATTTCTGATAAATTGATAAGAAATGGTTTTGCCTTTTTGACATGTTTTAGTCGGTATGAGGCAAAACAAAATCCCGAATATACCCCGAATTATATTTTTTTAGAAAATTGTGATTTCCCTGCCAACGGAGGCCAGCCCAATACGAATAATTTAACTGCTGTATGCTACCACCCGAATTGGATTGATGATTTGTTAGGGAAGCTAGGTTTAGAGGTGGTTATGTCTTGTTATCCGGTTTATGGCGGGAATTTTCAAACCGGCATGTATGTAAGAAAAGTTTAAATATTGAGAAATCAGGTATAATTTTACATATCAGGGTACTCTCTCACTAACCCATTTCATCTTGGTTTAACATCCAAGAAATAGTTCATGTGGAGGATGAAATTTATGAAATATGAATATGTCACAGCCGGTGGAGATCTTGAGCGAAAGGGGCGGCCGATCGATCCTCTCACTCAGCCATCGGGACCCGGGGGCCAGGAATCAGGCCCTAAGCGCCCGAAAACTGATTCCCCATCCCGTGATAATCTCATGAAGCGCATGCGGAAGGTGGATCCCAAGCAGGCGGAAAAATATCGCCAACGGACCGGGGAATAAAGAGGATGGGACAACAGGGAGACTTCCTTCAGGTTTTGCGAGAACGGGGTTATGCGGTCGAGGACCTTCGGCAGCCCTTCAACGGTGTTGTGCCATCGGGGCAAACTGAAATTTCAACCGGAACGACGGTTTTTGCCATCAAGTATGCGGATGGTGTTCTGGTGGCTGGTGATCGGCGGGCAACGGCTGGAAATGTCGTGATGTATGATCGCACTGATAAGGTTTTGGAGTTGGATCGCTTTTCCGTCTTAGCTATCGCGGGTGTCCCTGCCACTGCCTTTGAAATGGCCAGAATATTAGAGCATTCCTTTAAGTATTACCGGAGAAGCCAATTGCAGGATTTGAGTTTTGCGGGAAAGTTGCGAGCCCTCTCAACCTTGCTGAAAAATAATGCCCCTGCGGCGTTGGCTGGAACCGGAACCGTGGCGCCAATTTTTGCAGGATATGACCAACTTGAAGGATGTGGAAAAATCTTTTTCTATGACATCTTAGGAGCTGAATTCGAGGCGGTGGAATATGCGGTCTCTGGATCCGGGTCTTCCACGATTCGGGGAATTTTGTTTTACATGAATCGATGGGGGAATGGCCCGGTGGCCGGAATGAATGAAGAGGAAGCCTTGACGTTCGTGCTTCGGCTGATGACCAGTGCGGCGGAGTTTGATTCCGCCACAGGTGGAGTCGATGCCCGGGCCCGACTCTATCCCATCGTGAAACGCATTTCCGCGGAAGGGGTTAGAGCCATTCCCGCGGAACGGTTGAAATCACTGTATTCTGAAAAGGTGTTGAATCATGTATGAAGAACCCTATCGATGGATTGAAGCCGTTGCCAATCGGCGGCAATATCTGGACGATCAATTTACACAAGGTAATCCATTAGTTGCCGTTCCCTTTTCGCAGGGGATTCTGTTACTGACCTTTAATCGGGGTACGGATAAAATCTATGAAATTTACGATCGCATTGCGCTCGGCGGCATGGGGCATCCTGCAGATCTGGAGAAGTTACGGTATGCCCTATTGGATATGGCACACGTGGAAGGGTTCCAACGGTCCCCGACAGATGTGACCGCTTCCCGTCTGATGAAAAATGGTCTGGCTCCCGTCATCAAGGAAGCATTTGAAGAAATTTTTAAGGCACCGTATATAGCCAAAATTCTCCTGGCGGAAGTCGGGGTGTCTCAGGAACGGGACCGCCTGTTCAGCATCAATTATGATGGTATGTTTGAAGAACAACGCGAATTCGGTTTGCTGGCGGCTTCCAACTTGATCCGCGGTCTGCTTTCTCAGGAATGGAAACGCCATAGTCCCCTGTCTTCCTTGCCGTCGGCTGTGGAGGTGAGTCTTCGTTTGTGGGGGATTGCAAGTCTTCTTCAAATGGCAACTCCCTCTCCGGATACA
>JAUIKP010000376.1 GCA_030430725.1 Nitrospiria bacterium | reverse complement strand
TCCCCTTTTTGGGGCCGCTTCATCGTCCGATTTCCGGAATCCAACATATCCAACGGCTCTTTAAACAGGTCAGGAAAAAACGATGACATCTGCCAAAACCATTGCCTTGATTTCCGGGCACAACCCATTTCTTCTTAATATGTGGAAAAAACAAGAAGGGAGAGAGCGATGAAATATGCTTTCTTTCCCGGTTGCGTCTCCAAGGGAGCCTGCCCCGAATTGTATCAATCCGTCATGCAGGTCTATCCCAAATTGGGAATCGAACTCGCAGAAATGACGACCGCCTCCTGTACCGGTGCAGGTGTATTGCAGGAAAAAGACCCGCGACTGGGCGATGCGCTGAATGCCCGCACTTTTGCGCTGGCCGAACAACAGGGGCTCCCCATCATGACCATCTGTAGTACCTGCCAGGGCGTCATGAGCCAAGCCAACCATCGTCTCACCACACAACCGAACTACCTTCAGGAGATTAACGGCTTGCTCCAGGAGGAAGGATTAACCTATCGGGGAACCACCACGATCAAACATTTTTTGTGGATTCTCCTGGAAGATGTGGGCGAAGAAACTTTGCGTCAACACATCACCCATCCCTTATCCGGTCTTCGTGCCGCACCGTTTTATGGGTGCTATATCCAACGGCCGACCAATGCGCTGGAATTCGACCGGCATCCTGATCGGGGAAAGTCGCTTGAACGGATCATCGAAATATTAGGAGCGGAGGTCGTAGACTTTCCAGGGAAAACCCGATGCTGCGGATTTCCCATTTTAACCATTAATGAAAAAAACTCGCTCACGATGGTCGCCACGCATACGCGGGATGCCAAATCACACGGAGCCGATATCATGGTGACCCCCTGCCCGCTCTGCCATCTCAACCTGGACGGCATGCAGACCAAAGCCGCCAGCCAGGAACAGGCTTCTATCAATCTCCCGATTCTCCATCTTCCCCAATTATTAGGCCTTGCCATGGGGTTGGATACCAAGAGCCTCGGCTTGCAACGAAACCTTATTTCTCCGGAATCGGCCCTGGCTAGAATTGGTAGCGGCGGATAACCACCCTTTCCCTGTTAAAGGTCTGCAGTATTAGAGGGGTGCCTCATCAAAGCTTAACGCAATCCCATAGATCCCGAATTGAGGCACCCAATGCCCGTGCTTCCGATAATCATCCCGCCAATACTGGGGCCTATCCATATGCGTCACAATATGGTTCACGTACAAGTCACGAAATGCCGAGTTCCGAGTGGATTGAAAGAGCGTCCAGAATGCCCAAGCTCGGCTAAAGTTGAGTCCTGCGGAATGTGGCGTGGGAGCTGTGGGGATCGGTTCCACAGAAAGGCCGTCTGGACAAAATGACTCAAACCATCGCCAAGATTCTTCTTTGGGAAGAATCGTAAAAATGGTTCTGGTCCGTTGTAGAGAGGCCGCAAAAAACTCATTCGTCACGTTGTCATATGCAGGAGGCCAGGTCTCATCAAGAAGGACAACCCACATTCGTGTAAACCTAGAAAGTTTTTCGATTAAAACTTGGTCAGCCTTCCATTGACTCCAATTCCACAAATTCAGCAAGGCCCATGACAAATTACCATAGTTCCTCTGTTTCAAATGACAAATAACCTCTCCAGCGGAAAGGGAAAAAATCCATTGTTCCAAATGTGTGGAAATTTCTGCCGCCAACGGCAACAAGTCTATCTTCCCCCACCCCTGCTCCCGTTCTATGGCCAGTTTCAAAAACCAAGAGTAGCCATAGGGTATTTCATCATTGAGTTCCCCGTTCCTGAGTGAGGCCAATTCCGCCCCCAGACAATCAGGCGAGAGTGCCGCATCGACTATTTCAGCCCAGCGAGGTTGTCCGGTCAGCCGCGAAGCCGTTAATAACGCGTAGGCGCCATGAACACTGGAATGCCAATCGATACACCCACAGAAGGTCGGATGAGTCGTATCCCTCCGCAGAAAACTCTGTTCCACCCTCTCAGCCAAGATCCGAACATAGTCCAGCCGGGCTCCGCAAAATGCCTCCCACGACGGAGAGTGTTGACCGGACTGTGCATTCACCATGGAGCCCGTTCCTTCCTCGAACAGTAACCTACCGCACGCCATTACACGTAGGCAGAATAGAGAGTCTCGTTCCTTTACAGGTTTCGTTTATGGCTTTCCCGATTTTGATACGCAATCTTATCATAGATCTGCTACACTCCCTCGACGTTCAGATAACTCATATTCCCAGAGGAAGGCGTTTCCTATGAATTTTGATCCAGCCATCGCTGCCCTGCACGCTCTTCAACACGCTGAGGAGCAAGGAGAACTTGGCGACCTTGAATCGGATATTTTAGAAGCGGAGGCGATATTTTCCACCGATCAAGGACCACAAGCCAAGCGCGCATTTGATACCCTTCAGGAATTGGGAGCACAGCTTCCACAGGCTCAACACCTGCAGGAGTTCCTCATTTACATCACCTGGCAACAAGTCACGGAAGGCCCCCTACCGCGATATTTTCAACTTGGGCTGGACCTCTGCGATCGGTTCCTCGATCGATTCGGGAGGCAAATTGAAGGCACTCCCTCACATCAACACGTAGTGGCCATCCGGGAATCATTTCAAGGTGGATTAGGCATCGAGGAAGAAGAAGACCTTATGCCGGAACATGACGAAGATGCTTTCAAGGGCGGTGATTGACCCTGATATATCTTCTGTGCACTCGCCGCTGTCTCCGAGAATGATTAACGCTCTTCTCGGTTCATCGGATCTGGTGAATGGCCTTACCCGGAAAACCCATACCGCCTTTCCTTCCCTTCATCTCCTGTGTTCTTGCTTCACAACTGCCCATTTTGTACAGTTATCTGAAAGCCGTTACCTATAAAATTTTTGACGTATCGTTTTCCTCTTCGCATGCCCCCAACTCATCGCGCTTCAGCTTCCAAAACCAGATGGCCCGTTCCAATGGAAGTCAAGCCCAGCACCATTGAGGGTCGTGGCTTATTCACCAAAGTACCATTGCGACCCAGACAAAAAATTGGTGAGTATGAAGGGCAACGCATCACCCAACGAGAGGGACGAAGGCGCGCCAAAACCCAAAAGTGGATTGCCATTGTCGAAGTAAATAATGGGAAATCGATCGATGGGGCAGAAGAGACGACAGGGTTTCGTTTCATCAACCATTCCTGCACACCCAATACCTTTATGCGCATAATCGGTGAACGGGCAGAGTTTTATGCCTTGCACCCTATCAAAGCTGGAACCGAGCTCACGCTCGACTATGGCGACTCACACCACAACGGGGAACTGCCCTGTGCCTGTCAGGCTATAAACTGTCGGCGCTTCATTTAACAAAAGCGTTTATTCTTCAAAAAAGATCTTCAACCGTCAACTGAGGGCTTCCAACACAACCAATTAGAAAAACGATTTTTAAGAATTTTACCTTACTCTTTACTTTTTATAGGGTCAGGCAAAGCAGAGACACTCTTTCATTTGATATACTAGAAAATTAAACCTTTGTATTACTGGCTTTCACACAGGAGGTAGGAATGAATCGGACAAGTCAACGCCGCATGATCCATGAGGGAACAATCCATACGGTCTCGCGCATGATGGGGCTTTTCATGTTGACCGCAGCATTGAGTCTGTTTGGTGCGACGGCATGGGCAGATGGAGACGGTCATGGTTACAGTCATGATCCAAAATCCAAACTGGAAAAACTCACGAAGAAGCTGGATCTGACGAAAGAACAGCAAGACAAGATCCTTCCTATTATTGAGGAAAAACACCAGAAGATGGATGGCCTCCATCAACAAATGAAGGAGATGCGCAAACAGGCCATGGCCAAAATTGAAGCTGAACTAACTCCTGAACAAAAAGAGAAATGGAAGGAAATGCAAGAAAAACGGGCGGAAAAAATGAAGGAATACAAAAAAAAGCATGGGAAAGAATGTGACAAAAAAGGCAAACATGACAAGGACGAAGACGACGATTAACGCTTAGGCTACCAAAGGGGGTCGGATTAATTGGTCATCCGGTTTATCTCCGACCCC
>JAUIKP010000375.1 GCA_030430725.1 Nitrospiria bacterium | reverse complement strand
AAAAAAGGAATGGACCCAAAAGCCCTTCTGTTACCGCGGAGAAGACGTGAATGAAATCTTTGATGGTCTACATGGGGGTGTTTGTCTTAGGAGTAGGATTGGGTTTAGGGGCACCATTTCTCGCCGCCCGATATGCCCAACCGTATATACCCCAATTCCTTCAAGAAACCGTTCATCCCCTGACCGGGACGGTCACACATAAGGAACGCCAGCAAGACCGATTGTTAATGACTGTCACCACGCCGGATGGCACAATCCTGGCCACCTTTCGAAAACAGGTTCCAGAGATTGACCTGCTTGTCGAAGAACAGGACTCTGTCACGTTGAACGTTCAGCAATATGAACCCTTTGTAACTGACCCACCAGTTATTAAAGTCAACAAACTCACACAACAGGCCCCAGAACCGGCCCAACCCTCACAGAATTCGATCCACACCGAACCTCTACCGGACTCTCCATTGAACCAGCCCCCCGTATCGGAAGACACATCTGAGAACGCAGACCCTTCTCTCCTCCCTCCCAATTAATGATTGAGGGCCTGGGGAAGAGAAAGCCCCACGGATGAACATGTGGGCTCAATGACACCAAATTCCATTATCGGTTTTCTGACTATCCAGCTCTTTGTCGGAGTGTTTACCACATTTCTGCTTATTTATTTCTAAGGAGGTCAACCCCATGGATTTCACCCTTTGGACCGCAACCCTTGAAGAATCGATTGAGTATAGCTTCAAGCTGTTAATGGCCTATCTCCCCAAAAGCCTAGGGGCCTTGATGTTGTTAGGCCTGGGAATCCTATTAGGAAAAATCGTTGAAGCGGGAACGAGCCGCGTGCTGCATTTGATCGGGATCGATCGTTTACTGAGCGGCACCGGTGCGCTATCCCTGCTCAAAAAAATCGGCAGCCAAAAAACAATTTCACAAATTGTGGGCCTTCTGGGATTTTGGCTGGTCTTTCTCCTCTTTCTGATTTCCGCCACCGAGGCCTTAAGTCTAGCCCTCTTATCCGAAACCTTAACCGGCCTGGTCCACTATCTGCCAAGAATCGGCATGGCCACTCTTATTCTCGTTCTGGGTCTCCTGGCCACAAACTTTGTGCGCGACCTCATCTCGATCGCGTGTGATTCTTCCGGAATCCGCCAAGGCACCATTATCGCGCAAACGGTCTATATCGCTGCTACCCTGCTGGTTCTGGTGACGGCCATCAATGAGTTGGGAATTGACACGTCGCTGCTCAATCAAATCATCGTTATTCTCATTGCCGGACTCATTGCCGGAGCCGCGTTATCATTCGGAATCGGTTCTCGTTCAGCGGTGAAAAATCTGATTGCCGCCCACTATATTCAACCCATTGTCCGAATTGGGGAAAAGATTCAGGTCGGCGCCTATAACGGCACAGTCACAGCCGTCACTCCCATGGTCGTCGTCCTGGACACGGCGAAAGGACGGGTCGTGATTCCTGCCGCGCAATTTACTGAAGTTACCAGCATTCTTTCTCCAACGGAGGGATAGGCCCATGGATTTGGCCCAACAGCTTCGGGAAACCTTTATTCAGGAACATCCATTAGAGGCGGCACGCTATGTGGAAGAACTTCCGGCTCGGTCAGCGGGAGAAATGTTGCACACCATGGAACCCCAACATATCGCCGCCTTTTTGGAGTATTGTCTTCCAGGCCCAACGGCCGAAATTCTTAAACAGTATCCACCGGCAACCAGCGGGGTCATACTTAGCCGGTTATCCTCCCGTTCGGCACGGGCAGTCCTCCGACAGTATGATTCTTCCACACAACATTCTCTCCTGAATCAGGTTGACCCCGCCATCGGTGCACATCTTCGACGATCACTCACGTTACCCGATCATACCGCCGGCAGCCTCGCCGATCCGCATGTCCTCACGCTTCCCCCGGACATCACCGTCGGGAAGGCCATACAGCGGGTGACCCGAACCGTCGGGCAAGCCATCTACTATTTATACATCATTGATCATCAAACGATCCTGCGCGGAGTCATTCTCATGAAAGAGCTGCTTGGAGCGGAACCTACGATCACCGTGTCCTCCATCATGCAGCAGGACGTGAAAGCGATCCCGGCCTCGGCTAATGCTCTCGACATTGTCGCCTACCCCGCATGGGCTCACTACGACAGCCTTCCGGTCATCGATCAAGACCGAACGTTTATTGGCGCTCTTCGACATCGGACACTGAGGCAATTTCTCCAGTCACGATCCGCGGAATATCAACCGGCATTTCTCTCCGATGCCCTCCTGCAACTGTGGGAAGCGTATTCCCTCTCAGGCATTGGGTTGATGACCGCCTTGGGAGACGCCCTGGGCACATCGACACCGCCCGGCCCTCCCAAAAATGAACAGGAAACACCATGACGACACTTGCAACGACCGAACAGATGCATCAGGCCTTTATTGCCAAATTTCCCGACGAAGCCGCACACGTGTTTGAGTCCCATGATCCCCAGGAGGTCATCCCAATACTTGCCGATCTTCCTCCCCCATTGATGGCAAAGGTCCTCTCGGTCATGTCACCCTCATTGGTCACCGACCTCCTCGGGATCATTCCACAACCATTACTCCTCAATGCGTTTCCTCATCTCCAACCCGCATTGGCCGCTTCTCTCCTTCAACGAATGCCCGATGAGACTCGGGCAGCCATTTTAGATGCTCTCCCGCCACACATCTCAGCCGATATTGGGCCATTTATGGAATATTCGGAGGATTCGGTCGGCATGCTTATGGATGTCAAATTTTTTGCGCTCCCGGAAGACCTGACCGTCGAGGAAGCCATCCGACAGGTTCGCACCCATGACACCCAGCATCTTAATGAAATCTATATTATTGATCGCCGCCAGATTCTCGTGGGCGTCCTCTCTCTCAGGAATCTGTTTTTAGCCCCTCCCAACAAGAGCCTGGCGGCCCTGATGAAACGGGAATTACCGACCATTCATCCCCTGGAAAATCAAGAACAAGTCGTAGATATTTGCAACGAATGGAAGGTGCTGACTATTCCGGTCACCGATTTGGACGGCCGTCTCCTCGGGATCATTAGCAGTCAAGATATCATTCAGGTTGAAAAAGAAGAGGCCACCATTAGCATGCAAACCATGGTGGGCGCCAGCAAGGACGAACGGGCCCTGTCACCACCGGGATTCGCCATTCGAAAACGACTCCCCTGGCTGCAAATCAATCTGCTCACAGCCTTTTTGGCAGCGTTTGTGGTGGGGTTATTTGAGGACACCATTGCCAGGTTTACGGCTTTGGCCGTTTTGCTCCCCGTCGTGGCCGGACAATCAGGGAATACAGGCGCTCAAGCGCTCGCGGTCGTCATGCGCGGATTAGCGTTGCGGGACATCCGTCCTTCCCAATGGCTCCGCGTGACCTTGAAAGAATCCTATGTCGCCCTGGCCAACGGAGTGGCAGTCGCCGCGACAACCTGTACCGCCGTATTTGTCTGGAGCCAATCCTGGGGATTAACCATGGTCATCGGCGTCTCCATGATTATCTCCATGGTCATGGCCGGATTTTCCGGGGCCATCATTCCCATCATCCTTCGATCCCTGAAACAAGATCCGGCTCAATCATCATCCATCATCTTAACCACCGTAACCGATGTGGCAGGGTTTTTTAGTTTTTTAGGACTGGCCACGATTTTTTCCAGTCTTTTGGATTAACTGATGCGCAAAGAATTTTGAGAAAATAAGGTCATGGTTTGAAAGCAGGATCGACACGCCCTCTTCCCTTGACAGAAACTGCGGCTTTGATACTCTCCCTTTACAGACAGGAACCCTGGTCGCGTCAAAGTGACTCAACCCTCGTGAGAGAGCAACACAATCGCTCCACCAGACTCCACTTTCCAAGCTCACCACCGACAGAAAAGATACTGTGATTCGTGCAAGGATCAACACAAAGACGAAACCCCTCCTTGAAGATAGGAAAAGGACACCGTGCAAAAAAAACAAACCCGAATCTCTTGTTTGGCCTACGTCATGCTCTGGAGTCTGCCTTTTATGCTATCCGGCTGCTTTTCCCCAAAAGCTC
>JAUIKP010000374.1 GCA_030430725.1 Nitrospiria bacterium | reverse complement strand
CACGGGTGTCAATCACTGCACCAATGTGGCTGTCCGGGATGACACGACGACTGCCTACCCGAGAAAACACTTCAGCAAGTGGGCCGATAGCCGCCACGCTCCCCTCCTTCAGCAGGATAAGAGTCCTGGAGAGTTGCACCACTTCATGCAGAGCATGACTCACGTAGATAATGGGAATCCTGAATTCTTTATCAAGCCGTTGGATAAATATCATGATTTCCCGCTTTCGTTGAACATCAAGGGAGCTGAGCGGTTCATCCATGAGGAGCAGGCGCGGGCTGGTTAATAATGCGCGGCCAATGGCCACCCGTTGTTGTTCCCCGCCAGACAGGTGGGTCGGCCGGCGCTCCAACAACGAGTCTAAACCCAGGATCCCGACGACCTGATCAAGTGAAATACGGCGCTCCGATTTCGGAATCCGCTTCCATCCGTATAGTAAGTTCGATCGGACGCTCTGGTGGGGAAACAAACGGGGCTCTTGAAACACATAGCCAACCGGACGTTGGGAGAGTGGAAGAAATATATTATGGGCTTCATCCTGCCAAACCTGTTTTCCCAGAGCGAGAAATCCATCGGGTGCTCGTTCCAATCCGGCGAGACAGCGCAAGAGGGTGGTCTTGCCGCATCCGGAGGGACCGAATACGACCGTGATCCCTTCGGCAGGTACACTCGCCTTCACCTGTAGGTGAAATGAGGGAAAGACCACGTTGAACCTAGCTGTCAACTCGCTCATGAGACGTGGATAGGCAGGCGGCGGTTCACCGTATAAACCATAAGCAGGACCAGAAAGGAAAAGGCGAGAAGCCCTGCCGACAGGATATGGGCCTGGGTATATTCCAACACTTCCACATGATCGTAGATGGCGATGGAGAGTACCTTTGTTCTTCCTGGAATATTTCCTCCCACCATCAACACCACACCAAATTCGCCAAGGGTATGTGCGAACCCAAGGACAATCGCGGTGAGATAGCCGCGAGAGGCCATGGGGGAAACAATGGTAAGAAAGGCGTCGAGCTTTGAAGCCCTAAGAGACCACGCCGCCTCCAATGGCTTTCGCCCGATTGATTCAAAAGCACTATGCAAGGGTTGAACGACGAAAGGAAGGGAATATAACGCGGAAGCCATGACAAGTCCGGTAAATGTGAACGAAAGCGCCGATCCGGTTATCGCCTGCGAGGCGCTCCCAATCCATCCATGGGGACCCAATAAGACCAGTAAATAAAATCCGAGCACGGTGGGCGGCAAGACGAGAGGCATGGCCACAATTGCCTCAATTGCAGTTCGGGCTCGGGATCGGGTATGGGCAAGCCACCAGGCAAGCGGAGTTCCAATGATCAGAAGCACTATCACCGTCACTCCGGCCAGACGCAAGGTCAGCCAGAGCGGTCCGAAATCCACCTCAGATGGTGTCATGGCTTCCTATGTAGCATTATCGCCTATCGAATGAAAGTACTTTTCTCATCCGTCGCTCTATAGTTGATTATGGCAGCTCATAGCCAAATTGCTTAATAATGGCCAGGCTTTTCTCTCCTTTGACAAAATCAAGAAAGGCTCTGGCACCTACAGGATTCTGTCCCGTCACTAACAGGACTGCTTCGTGAGCAAGTGAATGGTGAAAGGAAATGGGCACATCCCACCGGCTGCCGCTCCCGTTGATTTTGGGATCCAGCACTTGGGAAAGGGCCACAAATCCGAGCTGAGCGTTTCTCGAATACACAAATTGAAACGCCTGTCCAATGTTTTCCCCCTGAACGATTCGATCTTGTAGAAATTCCCAGAGACCCATTTTCTTGAGTGTTTGTTCGGCAGCCCTGCCATAAGGCGCGGTCTTCGGATTGGCAATGGCCAGATAATCGAAGTGGCCCTCTGATAGAATGTGGGGCACCTCCCCTTGAATCACGTTTGAATCCGGACTCCATAATGTCAGACGCCCCACCGCGTAAACGAATCGGCTTCCCGTGACTGCCAAACCTTCGTTTTCCAACAATTGTGGCCGCTCGGCATCTGCTGACAAGAAAGCATCGAACGGTGCACCGTTTTTGATTTGTGCATACAGTTTTCCGCTCGATCCGGAACTGATCAGTATCGTGTAACTCGTGTTTGCCTGAAAATGCGTGACCATTTCTTTAAGAGTTCCCAAAAAATTCGTAGCAACCGCCACTCTGACTTCCTCGGCGGCAGCAGTCGTGACACATCCATAAAAAAAGAATATGAAGACCACAGTCGGGACACGGAGAAACATCATGCACCTCCCAATACAATAAATGTCGCCTGATGACTCATTATCAAGAACGGGCTGAACCTGATTCAGGACCTCTTCGAGCCTGTTCACAATCTGATGCGCATGGAAAGGTAGAAATAATCCGTATCCTTGTTCCCTCCTTGAGGGAGATTCGCCGAAGCAGGAAGCCGGTCGAAATACGATCCTTTAAACCAATGATCGTACCCGGCATCGAAGTCCAGATTTTGGCTGACAGTCCAAGACACGCGTAATTCCAGGTCATGCCCTAAATAATTTCCTGCCCCTCCTGTGGGATCTTCTAAAAGAATCCCTCCATTCTCCGAACTGCCTTGAGCCAAGTACCAGAACCGCTGCTTCATTTGCATCGTCACGCTTTCGGCAGGCTTCACAACCAGCCTCCACCCTGGAGAACTGATGTTGGACCGGAGAAATGGTCCGAAAATTCCCGTCGGCATCAAATCCCATCGCCGAGCCCCGAACAACACATCAAAGGTTCCGCTCTGACTTCCTCCCGGGGTGCGGGTGCCACTGGCGTAGCCATACTGAACAAGGAATTGAGGAGTCCAGGGCCTATCAAACGTATAGCCGATTTGGGCATTGGCATTATACGCAAAATGATCGACCTGCCCTAATTGTCCGACTTGAACCGCCCCCTCCAATTCATAATCGAATTCTCCAATTGCAGGATTCTTAAAGAGGCGCAATCCATAGGTCCCATAGGTACGATGAAGATTGGTATCTTTCTGGCGTTGATCATTTAATCCATAATAAAAAGCATTGATATTCATCCAGGGAATCTGAAGATTTTCCACATACGCGCCCCAAAATAAAAACTTCGTATTTTGCTCGTCGAGTTGGACCTCGTCCCGGATGACCGGTTCGGTGATAAAAGTACGGAATCGCCAAGTATCTGGTTTCCCAATCTGCAAATGGAACCCGTCAAAGGCATTCGTGGTATTTCTGAAGTCATTGCGGGCAACATACCGACGGCTTCCCAAATCCAGGGTCATGCGACCAAAATGCAGGTCGGTTCGTAATCCGCTTCCTAAAACATTGTCCACGGTCAATGACCCGAACACCTGTAAAATATCCCATTCATCGACAGTTGTATTATTGACAAAACCCCCGATCTGAGCTCCGTATTCGCGAGAATCCTGTCCTTCAACGAGAAACCGGAGAGGGCCATTACCCAATCCGAAGCGAACCCTGGACCGGAGGAGCCACTGAGAATCCGTTCGCCCGCCTCCAACCGCCGCAGTGGATCGCCAGGGATGACTGACACTTTCAAAGCGCGTGCGGTTTTCAATCCCCAAGTCAACAAAATCCGGCAGACCCAACGCCGCTTTCAGATACCGATTCCATTGAGTCTCTTTGTCCTGGATAAGGACGGCATCAGCCGTTTCCCTCCATTTTTTTCCGTTCTGTGCTTCTGCCCGATCCTTAATTTGTGTAAAAAACTCTTCATAAGCCGAGCCTTTTTCAAGGGCCAAGGAAGAGGAACTCGAAGAGGCCGGCTCGGCTCCCAAAACCACCGTACAAGACATCCACAGGGCCAATCCTAATCCAGCCATCAGCCAGATTTTCACATGACTTGCCTTTTTCTCATTACAACACATCCTTCCTGAGGCGTTAAACTGATCGAAAAACAATGAGAACGTGTGCGCAAGGGATCCGCGCTCAATGTAATTTTAAAATTACACAATGTCAAGTTTAAAATACCGCGTTTCATTCTTTTCCCAAGTCATAAATGCCATGGACAATTGTGAATTGCGGGGAGGTATGTCCTTAGAAACCGGAATAAGCGGTCAGATCTTA
>JAUIKP010000373.1 GCA_030430725.1 Nitrospiria bacterium | reverse complement strand
ACACCTCAAGGCACAGGTCAAGCAGGTCATAGAACATCCGCCATCGGAACTTGCGGGAGCAGAGGTCATCCATGTCAATAAACTGGATGGCTGCAAACTCATTCTGTCGGATGACTCCTGGTATCTTATTCGATTGTCCGGAACCGAATCCCTCGTCCGGTGCTATGGCGAAGCCAAAACCCCCGAGCGCCTCGCCGAGATCATGAACGCCGGCAAGGAACTGCTCCTTTTTCCCGTAAGATAAGTCCTTAAAAATTCTTAGATTTTCCGCCTTTCTTCGCTCAAATTACCCATTTTCTCCTCATACCTTCTTGGTAAATAACGCCTAGATTGAGAACATAGTTTTCAAAGGCCCGATGTCCATCCAAGGTCAAGATTCGTTAGACGAACATAAGAGGCCAACAGATGAAAGCCAGATTTTTGTGAAAATGCAATATGTGTGAGGATTTAAAACAATCTCGTGGCAGGATGGGAAAGAGGTCATGCGGGGTGGACAGAAGACCCACCCCCATGCCTCTCATTAAGCTTTAAGGTTAGACAGCGGTGAGCGCCATAGCTTTTTCGATTCTTTTGGCTGTGGCCTTGGCATTGCGGGCTAACCGTTTTTCTTCAACTTTATCCAGTTCATGCTCTATGGCCTGAAAGGCTGAGCGAATGGCTTCTTCAAATGTTTTTGATTCTTTTCTGGCGGTCACCGTCCGACGACGGGGAAGCGTCACGACGACCAGTGCCTCCGCGTTATCAGCCCCTTTTTTATGGTGGGCATTTTTCGTGAGGGTGACACGGGCATGAATGATACGGATGGTATCCGTCTGCAGCGCCTCAGTCCGTCGCTCAATTTCGGCTTTCCACCGAGGCGTCATGCCAACGTTCCGGCTCTCAATTTTTACATCCAGCGTGCGTTCATCCATAGACTCTCCTTCTTTGGCAGTTCGTTGAATCTGTGAAATACCCAACACGTTTTCAGGCTGTTTTTCCGACGAAATCCCGACTCAAACCTCCTTTTCTTTGGCTTTTCTATAGTGTAAAAATTTTCCTTCTTTCAGTCAAAGGTCTCATCACCAACTCTGTAATTTTTTTTACTGTGGCAAGACTGTTACAGTATATCAGGTTGAATGGATGGGAGGGCTTCTCCACCATCTCAGCTCGGAGGAGGGAGAGCAGATGTCTATAAATGTGGATATCAACAGGAGAAATCTTATGAAAATCGGCATCGCATTAGGGTTCGGAGTTCTGGCCAAAACTCTGGGCGTGGCATTGGCCGCACCCACGACCGGAACCGGGGATTCAGACATCACCAAAATCACGAAAACGGATGAAGAGTGGAAGGCCCTCTTGACCCCCATGCAATATCGGGTCTTACGCCATGAAGACACCGAGCCTCCTTTTACCAATGAATTTCATAACAATAAAGATAAAGGCATTTATCAATGCGCAGGATGCGCGTTACCACTCTTTTCTTCCGACACGAAATTCGACAGCGGAACCGGCTGGCCAAGTTTTTGGCAACCGATTTCGGAAGAAGCGGTCGAAACCCGCACCGATTGGAAATTAATTTATCCACGAACAGAAGTTCACTGTGCACGATGCGGTGGCCACCAGGGACACATATTTGACGACGGCCCACCGCCGACGGGATTACGGTATTGCATTAATTCCGCGGCGTTGAAATTTGTTCCGGCGTAGCAAAACGCTGGTGCACTAACTGCTCGACTGCCGGGAAATGTCGCTCCGGAAGATTGCGAAACCGTTTTCGGCAGTCAGCCACCGCTTCTTCAACAGACAAATAGTGTTTGGAAGAAGGGAGTAAATTTTTGGAATATTCGCGTAACCGTCTTTCCACTCTTCGCGCCAAAGTCTCATCCCCTGCCAGCGCCTGCGCCGCCGCTTCTATATGCCCGTGATAGTCGACTAAGGCTTGAAACCCCAGACCTTTCAGTCGTTGGGTGACGGTGCTGCGATCCCATCCTAAAGCCTTGGCTGTCGCCTGCATATCGAATCCATGACGTCGCAGGCATTCCAACACCATGTCATCCTCCAATCGCTCCAGCTTCGCCAGACCGTGTTCCTCACCCAGCAGGGAGGGCGTGAGCGGACTACTGAGATGCAAATCCGTGTCGGTAATGAGGGACCCGTTAGCCAACGCCACGGCCTGGGCCACGGTTTGTCGAAGTTCTCGAATATTGCCGGGCCATCGATAGGCCGTAATCGCCTCCAATGCACCTTTCGTGAATGCCAAATCCATTCGATCCTGTTGTCGGGAAAAATGCTGTAGGAAGAATTGCGCCAACAGCAGACAGTCTTCCTCCCCTCGCTCCCGAAGAGGAGGCAGAGTCAACACAATACTCCGCAGTCGATAATAGAGATCTTCCCGGTATCGGCCTGCCTCCACATCTTGTTGAAGATGGCAATTTGTCGCCGCGATAATCCGCACATCTGCCTGAGTGAGCCGGCTTTCTCCAACCCGGTGAAATGACCCGTCCTCCAGGAACCGCAGTAATTTTGCTTGCAAATCGGATGGGAGTTCGCCGACTTCATCCAAAAAGAGCGTTCCACCATTCGCCGTTTCAATATACCCTTCACGACCGACTGCGCCCGTAAAGGCCCCCTTCACATGGCCGAACAATTCTCCTTCAAATAACTCCGGCCGGATCGCTGCCATATTCACCGACACAAATGGCCCACGATGCCGGGGACTCAACACATGGGCCGCTCGAGCAAACACCTCTTTGCCCGTGCCCGTTTCTCCCAATAGAAGAATGGGGCTCTGGGTCCCGGATGCTTTTTTTAAATCCTGAAAAACGCGAAGGACCGAAGGGGCACGGGTCAGAATATGAAGCGACTCGCATTCTTGAATTAATGCGTGATTCTCACGGGAATCGGGCATCTGATGCCCGGCATCCTGCATGGCCGGCACCTGCCGACGAAGGTCTTCCAATTCAATCTGCAACCGGTCAATCTGTCGTCGGGTTTCTTCAATTTCGGATTGAGAAATCTCCAATTGGCGAGACACCCCTCCTTGCCGAGTTTCTAAGCCTTCAATAACCGTCGCCGACCGGCGTGCATGATCGTGTGCCACATGTAATTGAGTCTCAAGTTCCCGGACATGCTGCTGTCTCTCTGCCAGCTCTGTCTCCAATTGTTGTAGCTGCCGTCGCCCCTGAGTGATCCGCCGTTGGATATTCGACCGGGACCGGGCCAACCGCCAAGCCAGCGTTCCCCCTACGGTCATTCCTAAAGCCAATCCTGTACTCAAGACCGGCCACACCCAACCACTGTGAAGTCCCCACAACAGAGCAAGCCCCGCAAGAAGAATACCGGCTAAGCTCATCATCCCCAGACGGATTGGCGCTGTCTCCCAAAGAAGGAAGCAGGCAAAGAAGAGGCCGACACTTGCCGTTATAAGAAAAGCGACCCACAGAGGAACTTTGGAGATCCATCCGTTTGTCAGTACCGCATTGGTCAATCCGGCATGGACAATTTCAGCCGGAACTTCAGATTCCCACGGGGTTGAAAGAGTTGGTTTCGTCGACACAAGAGAAAAAAGGATCACCGCTTTTCCGCGAAACAACTTCATTAATTGATCGCGATCTTCACTCTGAATGATGCTCCACACATCCGCAAAGGCATGCCTGGGAAAGGATGAGGTGGCCCAATGTCCAATAAACCGGAATTGAGAGTCGTTGGCCTTCGGATTAGTTGTGGCCGTTTCCGAGAACAACGAGGCCATGACGAGACCGATCGGTGAATGCGGCGATGAACCTGCAGAAAGAGCATGGGACGTCACACCCCTAAACACTCCATCCGCATCAAGTATCACGCCCAGCGTCCCCGACGCGGTTGCCGCATCGGCCAAGGCGGGAGGAACCGAATCCGGATAGACCACAGACCCGACTCGTTTGGTCACTTCAGCCAGTCGAACCAGTCCAGCCAAACCACCACATACCGAGGCTATCGGGGAGGACACCTCAATTGAGGGAACGATGACCGCAGCGCCAGCCTCATGAAGGGCCAGCAGCGTGGATTCCAACACGGAAAGATTCCATCGTCCTTCCCCACATAACGCAGAACTGG
>JAUIKP010000372.1 GCA_030430725.1 Nitrospiria bacterium | reverse complement strand
TGTCCTTGAGGATGAGGTTACTAAGGTGGCAGGGGATTACCATCCGATGCCATTGACTATTCGAGCAAACGTGGGAGATTGCCTCAAAGTGAATCTCAAAAATAAAATGAAGGAGAGCCGCGCATCATTCTCCGCACTTTCACTGGCCTTTAATCCGCAAGATTCATTGGGGGCCAACGTTGGGAATAATCCAGGGGATCAAACAATTGCTCCAGGAGAGTCGAAAACGTATACCTATTATGCTGATCCTTTTAACGGGGAGATTTCATCCCTGGTATGGGACTGGGGCAATGTGATGTTAAACCCGCGAAACGGGTTGTTCGGGGCGGTTATCATCGGGCCGAAAGGGTCACAATACCGCGATCCAAAGACCGGTGCCGACATTTCCCTTAAAAATAGCTGGGAAGCGGATGTGATTGTTGATCGAACCATTCCTGGTCAAGAACACCGCCAAAATTACCGTGATGTCGCTTTACTCTTCCAAGATGAAGACAACATCATTGGTACCAGCTTTATGCCGTATGTCCAGAATGTTGCCGGGCTTACCGGGGTCAATTATCGCTCTGAACCCTATCTCTATCGAGAAGAGGCTGGATGTACACTTGGGCGCATGTTTCAGCCCTGTGAGGTGGATGACCCACAGGATCCAGTGACTCCGATTATCCTGGCGCATGCAGGGGATCCTGTAAGGATTCATGTGTTTGGTGCCAGTAGTGAACAAAACGGGATGTTCAGTGTTGAAAAGCATGAATGGCCGATCGAACCCTTCATGCCGGGGGCCGACCAAATCAGTGTGGTCGAATACGCCGGATCAGAAACCATCGATGTATTTATTCCGTCAGCTGGAGGCCGGGATATGCTTCCAGCAGATTACGTCTGGAATAATCAGCGACTACCTTACTCCCAATCCGGGCAATGGGGTTATTTAAGGGTTCTCCCTAAAAATGACCAACGGATCCTGCCCCTTGAACGAGGTGCCAGTGAGGTTAAGCAAGCGTCTATCGACGTGAGGGAGACTGCCAGTGTGTTGCCCGTGGCAGTCAAATAACCACTCTCATCATTGAGGTTTTACGAATGGGGGATTCGCAAGAATCCCCCATTTTTTTATTATGGTCATTAAAACGATCGTCTTTGATTCTCTCAAGTCAAGCAAATCAAAATTCCATCTCAATTAAAAAAAAATTGAAAATGCCATTAAATCAATTGTTATAATGTTCATATCGGAAGCCTTTCTGATGTATGGGATATTCCTAGAATCTATTTTACTTTTCTTTTTGTAAATCCAGCCGACTTTGGATGAAACCGGGTGAGGCTTTGAGGGCAAGACGATGAGGGTCATTGTCTCAGACGGCTTGACCTCACTATAAGGTGAAGTTACGATTTGGTCCAAAAAAGAACGGACCATGCTGACATAAAAATATTGGGGGTCCCAGCGAATGTCTTCTTCCCCGAACGACATGCAGAGATCAGTGGTCGTCTTGGGGATGGTGAATTCTCCAATTTTTCCATCAGTGGCGTCTTAGTCGTCGGATGAATTTGGAGGGAGTCGATGCGTGAAAGACGAAGCAGAGAGTGCCTTGTTGCAATGGGTTTGTTGGTGGCTGGCTTTACTCTGATGTCCGGGGTGATGGCATGGGCACTGGACGTGTCCGACATACGGCCGGAGTGGACGGAGGAGGGCAAAAATTTGGCTTTGCAGCGGACCCTATGGCCTATCAAAGAAGAGAGAGTGGTGATTCCAGCTGGATGGTTCACCATGGGAAGTAATAAAAAAATTGATAGGAAGGCTTATCGGCCGGAGATGCCTCAACGCCAGGTGTATCTGGATGCTTTTGAAATTGATGCCTATGAGGTCACCGCATTGGCATATTTGCGTTTTGTCGTGGATACAGGCCGCCCGCCATTGCCGGACTGGAAATTTGACGGGGGAAATTTTCAGGAGAGTATGGCCCATCATCCTGTGATGCATGTCACCTGGTATGAAGCTGATGCCTATTGCCGGTGGGCTGGGAAGCGGCTCCCTACGGAAGCAGAGTGGGAAAAAGCGGCCAGGGGAACGGACGGACGAATTTATCCATGGGGAAATACGCCTGCAGGTCTGACACGAGCCAATTTCGGGAGATCGGGCATATCCGGTCCGGTCCGTGATCGTCCCGAACGGTTACTTCTGTATCCTCCTATTATTTCTGTTGATAAGTATGAAATCGGGAAGAGTCCCTATAACGTTTTTCAAATGGCAGGGAATGTCGCAGAATGGGTAAGTGATTGGTACGATCCGGCGTATTATCAGACGGCTCCGGACCGGAATCCTCAAGGACCGTCTACGGGTGACCATAAAGTATTTCGTGGAGGTGGTTGGATGGATAGTACTCCGACCGTGCGGACAGCCCAACGCAATGGAAAAGCTCCCGAAACACAGGCCAACTGGCTTGGCTTTCGGTGTGCTGCTGGATTGAACAATGATCTTACCCATTCGATCTCCACTCCTTGAAGGGGAGAAGTTGATGTTTTCTCGTTACTGAGCCGGAGTCCATTCCTTCTCACATATCTATTATTTCCCCAAAACCCATTTTCCTGAACGTCGTGTACTGTACTAACTTCAGAGGGTTTGCGTTATCCCAAAGGCTTAGACTTGAATGTTCGATGATCGTAATATGGTAGGGTGATGTGAGGCGAGGGACGTCCAAAAAGAGAGTCCTGGACACTCTTATGAGATGTTCGAATGAACTGATCAGAGGCGTGAGTGTGTTGTCCCATGGGGTTCGGGGTTTTTCCCATTCATAGTATTTTGGGAAAGCAGACACATAACACACATATAAAGCTATTTATTGGCGGGCAGTGATAGGAAGGAGGGAGTTGGAATGAGGATGAGGGTTATGGTGATCGTGATTTCCCTGATGAATGTGTCATCCATGGGGTTGGCTTATCAGGAGAGCCCGGTCAGTAATGGAGGGACAATTCAAGGGCATGTTCGCATTCTTGGGGAAAGCCCAAGACCGATGGCGTTTAATCTCGTCACCATCCCGGATGCGGTATATTGTGGAAGAATTTCTACCGGAACAGGGTGGCGTATTGTTGAGGATTTTATTATTGGGTCCCAGGGATCGTTAAAGGATGCTGTCGTGATGGTGAAAGGGGTAGAAAAGGGGAAACCGTTTTCTTTGCCAAAGGTAGAGGTAGAGGCGATTGATTGTGATTTTTTGCCATTCGTCAATGTGTTACGCGATCAGGATGAAATAACCGTGATTAATATGGATCCGGTGGAACATGATATCCAGGGATATGAAACGGCTAGAGAACGAGGGGCCAGGGTATTATTTAATCGTCCATTACCCATGAACCCCTTTCATGATGTGGTTGGGATGTTTGGAAAAAATGTCCATACCCATCTGCCTGGAAAACCGATGATTGAAAAAATCCATTTGCGGAAGGGGCGAAATGTGTTTGTCATGCAGTGTGGTTTTCATCCCTATATGTTTTCATGGGGGGTAGTGGTGGAAAATCCCTATTATTCGATTACCAAAGAGGATGGAGCCTATGAAATTGGGGATATTCCTGCAGGAGAATATGAAGTGGCTGTCTGGCATCCTGGTATGAAAACCTATTTGAAAAAAACGGTTCATGTGGAATCGGGGAAAACGCTGACATTGGATTTTCAATATGAGGCCCCCCAAGGTCGGCGAAGCGTGCATGAAATGCAGGAGAATCCGCATTTTGGCCTTGAGATGCTGGGAGAGGGCGTTGAGATTGTACCGTCGTTACGACGGCAAGTTCCCTGAGGGAATGGGAGGATCATGAACATAAATCGAGTAGCAAAAATTATCGTGGTCGGTCTGCTCTGGATCACCAGTTCGACCGCTTTCGCCTATGAAGTAATTGACGTTACGAACGGGGCGACCATTGTCGGAACGGTGACCCTCAAAGGCATTCCGCCTTCTCCAAAGGCCTATAACCTGGTGACGTTCCCTGATCCAGAGTATTGTGGCCGGATTTCAGATGGTCAGGGCTGGCGGCTACTTAAGGATTTTGTGGTAAATGATGACAATCAACTGCAAGGGGTCGTAATCGTGGTTGAAGGCGTTAGTGCCGGAAAACCTTTTTC
>JAUIKP010000371.1 GCA_030430725.1 Nitrospiria bacterium | reverse complement strand
AACCCTATTTCTCGATCATCAATCGATCCAGAGAGAGCATGGACTCCGAACCCGTCATTTGCGGACCATCAACGGGATGTTGTTAGGTTGCTCCGGAAAATAACCCTGTCGGTGTTGGAGGAATTAAGGCTATCAAAACCATGAAAATTTCAGCTCTACCCATAATTACGCCGGACCAATCTTCCGGTATGGTCCCCTCATTTGAACAAGCACTGGCCCTCCATCACTCCCTTCCCCTCAAGGCTCAATCGATTTCCACCCTTCAGGTCAATGTCGGAAAGGTTTGTAATCAAACATGCCACCATTGCCATGTCGATGCCGGCCCTCAACGGACGGAAAACATGAGCAAAACTACGATGGATCAGATCTTGGACGTGCTTGATCGCACCCCTCAGATTATGACAGTGGATATCACGGGTGGGGCCCCTGAAATGAACCCGCATTTTGAGTATCTGGTGGAGCAATGCCGGGTACGAAACCGAAGGGTAATCGACCGCTGTAATTTGACCGTGTTCTATGTCAAGGGGAAAGCGCATCTTCCCCAATTTCTTGCAGACCATCGCGTTGACATCGTTGCCTCTCTCCCCTGTTATGAAGCAGATAATGTCGAACAGCAACGGGGAAAAGGCGTGTTTGATCGGAGCATTAGCGCACTACAGAGCCTCAATGCCTTGGGGTATGGAACAGACGGAACCGGTCTCATACTGGACCTGGTCTACAACCCCCTAGGCCCTGTCCTCCCACCGCCTCAGATCGAACTAGAACAAGATTTTAAAGAAGAACTGGGGCGGCGGTATGGCATAGAGTTTAACCGTCTCTATACCATGACCAATATGCCGATCAGTCGGTTCTGGGATGAATTACGCGAGACAGGACAACTTGAGCATTACTACACGCTCTTATTAAATAATTTCAATCCATTGGCTGTCGAAGGGCTGATGTGTCGATCTCTGCTGAGTGTGGGATGGGATGGGCGCCTGTATGACTGTGATTTCAATCAAATGTTGGATTTGCCGGTCCAGCCGGAATCTCAAGCCTGGATAGACCGGTTCAATTTGACCGAATTGAAACACCGACGAATTGCGGTCGGGCCCCATTGCCTGGGGTGCACGGCAGGTTCCGGGTCATCGTGTGGAGGTGCCCTGACCTCCCTGACCTAATTTGTCTGCCTTCCATCATCAATAATTCCGAAGCCGGTCTTTAGGTGTTGTCCTCAGGTTTGAAATGTCGGGCGCAATCCTGGCTGCAGAAATAATAATTCTTTCCTTTTCGCTCCTGCACAATCGCCGTGCCGGCAGCCACATAGACTTTACAAACGGGATCTTGAATCATCACGTCTTTCCCTGGGGTGGCGGGATCAAGTTTGGGCTGATTCCAATCACGGACAGCTCGACGAACCATAAAGAACAAGATCACTAAAAGAATGAGGATTGTAATAATTTTGTACATGGTGTGTGATGAGCCTTTTGGAATAGATAACATTTTGTACCATGTTTTCAGGTTTGATTCCACATGGGCCGTAAACCATCCATGATTGGTGATTCACAAGGCTTTCTCCATTGCTGTGCCCTTTCTCAACTTGTTAGGATTTTCATGATGCTGCCGTTAACCGTATGCCTGAACCACATGGGTCTCAATCCATGTTAATCCGAGTCATACTAATAGTTTTGGCAATCGGGGGATGTACCATGAGTCCTCCCCTTACGGGAAAAATCGTCGACCTGACCTATTCCTTTGATGAGCATACCGTGTATTGGCCAAAGAATGAGTCCTTTCACTGGAAGAAAACGAATTGGGGTCCAACCAAGCAGGGGTATTGGTACGCGTCGGCGGTCTACTCAGCGTCAGAGCATGGTGGCACCCATCTCGATGCCCCTATTCATTTTGCAGAATCCGGATGGAGTGTGGATGAAATTCCCGTCGACCAATTAACCGGTGAAGCGATCGTGTTGGATATTCGAGCACAAGTGGATTTAGACCCGGATTATACGTTACAGGTTGACGATATCGCCCAGTGGGAAATCTCGTACGGTCCAATCCCTCCTAAAGCCATCGTGCTACTCTTTACCGGGTTTGGACAATATTATCCTGACAAGGTCCGATATCTTGGTAGCTCCACTCCGGAGGATCCCACTACGCTCCATTTCCCCGGGTTTTCTGCCGAGGCCACAACATTTCTGCTGACGAAAAGAGACATTTTAGGAATTGGGATAGATACCGCCAGCATTGATGCCGGGCCGTCACGAGATTTTCCCGTGCATCAAATTCTGGGTCGGGCGAATCGCTATGCATTGGAGAATGTGGCGCATCTCGAACTCTTACCACCAAGAGGGGCACGAGTGACGGCCCTCCCTATGAAAATTCAAGGAGGCACGGGAGGACCGGCTCGAATTATTGCAACCGTGCCTTAGGGGTTTATCAAAACACGTATTGAATGAAAGGTTGTTGGGACCTCTCAAAGATACTCGGAGGAATATTGATGCTAAATAAAAGGAAATTATGGTTACGATTACGTTAATGGGTGATTTGCAAACAGTTGATGGAGAGCGAGCCCTTGGATGCGAGGTTGCGGACTCCGTCACCGTTAAGCAACTGATCAGAAAACAAGGCAAACCGCTTCGGGAAATCTTTCAGTTGTTAAAAGAAAAAAAAGTCATGGTGACGGTGAATAAGCGAATTGCCAGTGAAGAGACTAAAGTTTACGATGGAGATGCCGTCTATATTGTCGCTCATGATGGAATGGGACAAAGCGGGCTGACTCTCTCACATTACTAATTCAAGACTTTTTTCAAGATGACCCTGTCGGGGGAATCTGGTTAACCAGATGTTCCACGAGTTTACACATGGGTGTCGGACTTCTTTTCCTAGGCAAGCTTCCTGTCAGGTACCGGATGGGTCACAATCGTCCATTCCCAGTGAGCGATTCCCATGCAAAAAAAAGGAGCCGCCTTATTAGAACGGCTCCCCTCCAATGTTGAGATCCGGTTATCCTTCCGTGATCTGAATCTTGCGAGGTTTGGCAGGCCCCACTTTTGGCAGAGTTACTCGCAAGACTCCATTATTCAGTTTGGCTTCAATGTGTTCCTGATCAATCACTTCAGAAAGAGTAAATTGTCGGAAGTATTTCCCGGTCTCATACTCGCGTAATACATGCTCTTCTTTTTCAGGAACAGAAACTGACGGCACACCGCTTAAAGAAAGCACATCGTTACGAAGATCAATTGAGACATTATCGGATGGCACCCCGGGCATATCCGCGACAATGGTCAGGGCCTGATCATCTTCAAATATGTCAACATTGGGTGAAAACACCCGCCCCGGGATTGTTTGTTCTGCATCTGATTTGACTTCCCGTTTATCCCGTACTTGTATGTCTTGCGTCTGTGTTGTCATATGTTCATCCTCCTTTGTATTGAATGGGGACTTTCCCAACACACCTTCTGGTCAGTCTTTACCCTGAAATGGCGATTTTTTTCGGTTTGGCTTTTTCGGCTTTAGGCAAGACCACCATTAAAATACCGTGTTGATACTTTGCTTGCACTCGCTCACTGTCCACATCCGTGGGTAATGCTAACTGCCGCCGGATTTTCCCGGCTTCCCGTTCTCGACGATGATATCGCACATTAGATTGCTCATCCGGAATCGCCCGCTCCCCTGTGACAGTTAGATTTCGTCCTGTCACCGAAACCTCCAGTTGATCGAGCGTCATTCCTGGAACTTCCGAGCGTACATAAACATTTTCGCTATCTTGTGACACATTCATGAGCGGATAGACGCCCGCTGGAGAATCCCAACCATTGACCCTGGAGAGCCCATTGAACAAGTGACCAAGATCTCGCCGTAGCCGGTCTAGCTCCGAGACTCCACCCGAAAAACCATCAAACGGCCAATTTTCTAATCTTCGAATGACCATAAATTACCCCTCCTCTTTGAACTTCTGGTACTTCACTCTTTCAAATACTTGTTAATTCGTCGGGATACCTTCGAAGGTCAAACATGCATCGATGTTACTAATAAAATAATTTCAAAATTCCGGGAGTCAAGTAGGAGGATAGAATTCCGGGGAAATGGGTAAAAGAGTGGGAGATTGTTCGGTACAAAGATCGAGGTAGGA
>JAUIKP010000370.1 GCA_030430725.1 Nitrospiria bacterium | reverse complement strand
CCATCCTCCTTCCGGTGATACCAGCCCGACGAGGATAAGGGCGCACAACGCAACAAATACCGTAGGTTTGAGTAGGGGTGTGGTCTTCATGGAAAGTCCTCCTTGTCAAAAAACTGGTGGTAACGCTCTGACACCGTTAGCATCATGCGGCCTTGGCGACCGGTTTCTACACGCGGCAACGCTTTCCATACGGGGCACTGCCCACGAAGGAAGAAGTGGTCGATGAATCGTTTGGAAACATTCCTCCTTTCTTGAGCATGATTGTGTATGCCATACGTCCCGATATACTCAGGACCATACTTGGAGAGGTTCACGAGAACCTGGTCGCAGGATTACCAACTGGTAAGACAGGGGAAAGAAAAGAAATTAGGCTGCAGAAGTGATAGTGGGGAAGGTACTGGTGAAGGTACTGCCTTGGGAGGATTCGCTTGTCACGGTGATATCGCCACCATGCGCTCGTGCCACGGATCGGGCAAAACTTAATCCCAAGCCACACCCCTCTTGTGAGCGGCTGTGCTCACATCGGAAGAACCGGTCAAAGACGCGGGGTTGATCGGATAGTGGAATGCCAACACCCGTATCCGTAATCGCAAGACGACAGTTATGCGGAGATCGGCTTAACTCAACACTGACCTGGCCGCCCGATTGGGTATATTTCATGGCATTATCCAACAGATTGGCCACCATCCGCTGAAGATGGTGTTTGATCCCGTAAATTTGGCAATTCGGATCGACAGATACTTTGAAGGTGATGTGTTTTTCTTCGGCCACCGCCTCGAATAATTCACAGAGATCGGTCATCAGTATCGAAAGGTCAACCGGTCCTTTCGACCCATTGATGACTCCGGCATCGACTTCAGCCATGTCCAGAGTGGTATTAATGAGATGCATGAGACGATCGCATTCTCTCATGGTTTCCGTGGCCAGCCCCCTATCGTTCATAGCCGAATGGGTTTCGGCGAGCGCTCCTTCGGACATGGCTCGAATGCGTGCCAGAGGACTACGCAAATCATGGGCAATATTGTCGGTCATTTCCCGCATTTCACGGATGAGTCCTCGAATGCGTGCCGCCATGGCGTTAAAGGTATCCATCAGCGTTTGAATTTCCTCCTCCCCCGCCCTGACCGTCACCTGGCGATCCAGATTGCCTCGCTCGATATCCTTGGCCGCGCGGCTCACCTCCTCGATTCCGCTGACCGCTTTCCTCGCAATTACCCACCCCACACCACACGATAAGGGAATGCCCAGAAAAACCATCCCGGCAAAGACCTTAAACAACAGCTCCATAATTTCTTCTTTTTTCTCCAGCGTTTCACCGATCAACAACACCATATCCGGCCCAATCTGGCCCAACACCATTCTGACGGGATAGTCATGGTGAGGGAATTCAACGGTTTTCAATGCCGGCGTGGTTGGGGTCATGTTGTTTTGAAAAGTTGAGGCCGTTTTGGCGTCGAGGTCTTCATACTCTGAAACATCCGTACTAAACACCACCCTCCCATTCGAGTTCAATACCCGTAAAAAAACCTCGGTTTCATCACTCGAATTGATTTCCCGTATTATTTCCGCGATAACTTTTTCCAATCCCCCTTCATCCAATAACTCCCGAAATTCCGCGATATCTTCCTTTAAGTCTTCATCCATGCGATTATTAAAAATAGTGCCTAGGTAAACGTATAAAGCCAAAAGAGCCCCCACCAGACAGACCAGGAAGGTCGAGGCATACCAGAAGGTCAGGCGAAAACTCAGGGTATTGGGAAGTTTAATCATTGTTTTTCTTTACGACATATCCCAGACCTCGAACGGTGTGAATAAGGGGAAACTCAAAATCCCTATCCACCTTTTCCCGAAGCTTGCTGATACGGGCTTCCACGACATTGGTACCGGGATCAAAGTTGTAATCCCACACACGCTCCATAATCATGGTTTTGGAAACCACATGCCCTGCGTTACGAATCATATATTCCAGTAAGGCGAATTCCTTGGGTTGGAGATCAATTTTCTTGCCCGAGCGAACGACAGTTCGCGCTAACAGGTCCAACGTAAGATCATGAAACGAAAGACTTGTGGGTTCAATGACATGCTGCGATCTTCGAAGCAGAGACTCCACTCGTGCCTGCAATTCGCTAAATGAAAAGGGTTTGACGAGATAATCATCTCCCCCATGCCGCAGCCCGGTAATACGGTCGTCAACCGTTCGCTTGGCACTCAAGATAATGATGGGGAGATTCTTCCGTTCCTGGCGTAAGCGATCAAGAATTGACAGGCCATCCAATCCGGGTAACATGAGATCAAGGATTCCCACATCGTATTCCTGCGTCCGGGCGGCATGAAGTCCAATCAACCCATCAGCAAAATGGTCGATGGCAAAGCCAGCCTCCCTCAGACCCTTCTGAATGAAGTCCGCAATAATCTGATCATCTTCAATGAGAAGAATTCTCATACCAGAAACCCCCGGACAATACACAATTTCTTCGAATGTATCTTGCCTGAACTCGATTGGAACAAGTCAAGGTTCATCCGGCTTCTCAAAACCTGCAGCGACCCTCGTTCGCTCCGACAGAAGAACTCATTGTATCCAAAATGGTCTAGGTTGCCACATTACCAAATGGTGAGTTTGCACCCAGACCGTTGAATAGTTTTCCGGTGTCTTGCCATAGTCCAATTGAAAAATTTGATGCACTCCCGCCAACCGCCGCATATGGGAACATCTTACCTGACAACCTTGAGAGCCGGTTTCTTAGGCTGGGCCCTGCTCATAGGTCTTTTGCTCCCCAACCTTGCAACGGCTCAAGAGGAACCTTCAATCCCGGAAAAATCTTCAACCGGGGAAGACTCTTCCAAGGACAAATTAAAAAGACCCCCATCCACAGTAAGAATTTACCGGAGCCCGGAAGAGCGAAGAGAGGCGGCCGCTGGAACACAACTCACGCCATGGCTCAAATTTGGTGCGGTGGTGGACATTGAAAAGGAATGGCAGACCAATCATTTCAAAAATGGGATTAAGAAGGTCGACAATCCGGATACCGAGCTGGCCATCGAACTCGGGTTCGAAATCACGTCAATTGAGTGGCTGGAAGCTGAACTGCTGTTCGCGATAGAAGACACTGGTAGCCGGCACTATCAGGAAGTCGATGAGGGACTCGTTGGAGTGGACCTTGATGACTTTGGAGCAAAAGTGGGCTTGTTATACTTGCCGTTCGGGGAATTTTATTCTCACTTTGTCACGGGACCATTAGTGGAATTCGCACAAACACGAGGACCCGGCCTGATCGTGGACTATACCCTGTGGGACGCGTTGGAACTATCAGCCTATACCTTTTATGGCAAGGTGGATAAAAAGGGGCACTCTGGCAAGCACCAATTTGATTGGGGACTGGCCGCCGAGTTTGTGAATGAAGACGAATCGATTCGAATAGGTGGCGGATATATCTCTGATCTTGGGGAAGGCGATGCAGAATTCTTTCTTGACTTCAACAATACCTTTCAACAACATGTCCCGGGATGGACGGCCCATGGCCTCATAGCCTTGCCTCCGTTTGAGTTTACGGGCGAGATCGTGCATGCCACGGAGGCGATTAAGGAATTCGACCAGGGTGCCGACAAACCCCTGACCTACAACCTTGAACTCGCGTACTATCCCCCCCGGCTCCCATGGATACAATTTGCACTCCGGTACGAACATAGCACCGAATTGGAAGGCGAACCTCAAGAGATCTATGGCATCGGGACAAGCTTACGGCCCCTTGATAACCTGAGCCTATCTTTTGAATATTTACGAGGTACATTTAAAAATAATTTTTCCCTCGATGACAACGACAATGTACAAACCAGCTACGATCTCATTGCCATTGCAGCCACCTTTCTATTTTAACATTTATGAATCCCGTCCTTCGGATAAGCGCATACACTCACGAAGGTCATGGCACTTTTAAGGGTTAGGCCAGCCGCAACTTGGCTAACGACGCAAGCGCATTCCCACCGCTGATGTCTGGTATGATGCTCAACTCAAGCAGAGTGACCGCCGGGAGTTCGACGTGGTGGTCTTCCGTCTGGCTTGTTGCGCCATCAGGGCTGAAGTTCCACTGCTGGCGCACGATTTCCCGGAACGACTGCCC
>JAUIKP010000369.1 GCA_030430725.1 Nitrospiria bacterium | reverse complement strand
CCCGGAAAAACCCTGTTATACGGTTCAGGGGGGGCAATTCAGCTTTATGGTGAATTTTCAGTTGCTGCAAGACGTGGCCAGGCATTTGAACATTCACTCGGGCGTGATTGAGTCGCAACGGGACTTTGTGGGACGGAGCTTGTCAACCAATGTGATCACGGTCACGGATCTGCTGGCCTCACATCCTTCACCACCGGAAGGTCAGGCCTGGCAATTGGACGCATTGATTCTTCGAACCCTGGAAGCCTTGAACCGCACCTACCGGAGTCCCTATCAACGTCATATCGAATTTCCGATTTCCGAAAGTACTCCGGATCACGAACGCGCCGGACTGGAAAATCTGGTGCAATCGTTACCGCCACATGGGGTGCCGGATACCATCGCCTATCTCACCGAATCGGAAATCTGGAAGGCCATGCCGGATTTGGAAAAATTGGGATACGATTCAGAAGGTATTAAAGGCATGTTGCAACTTCCCCTACAGCCTGTGGATTACATCCACATGTCTTTTACCTTGAATGATTCATAGTCCTCCTTTTGGTTCCGGGATACGTTTATTCTGTCGTGGACAAATGCGTAGAGTAGAATGCGGTCATGATGATTGTAAGATGGAAAGCCTTTAGACAAGGACGTGGACCCTGTGAAGGCCAAATCTCAATCTGAAAAAAAATATGACCGATGCAAGAAATTTGCAATCAGGTAGATTTTTTGAAAAGGGTTGTGTATACTTCGGCCGATTTTTCCAAGAACGTAGACACTCATTCACAATAAGACGAGGTTGCTGTGTTTGGATCGTTTGGATGGATGGAGCTTATGCTCATCCTCATCATTGTTCTTATCATTTTCGGTGCAGGGAAAATTCCGCAACTTGGTGAGGGCTTAGGCAAAGCGATCAAAGGCTTTAAAAAGTCCGTTGCCGAGGCGGATGCGCTGGATGTGACGCCTAATGAGCAAGGCGAAGGCGGACAGGCCCCACCACCACAACCGGAACAATTGTCGACCCAACACCAGACAGCAGAGGTTCCCCCTCCGCCACCGGCGCAAGGGGTGTCGCAGCCAACGGAATCCACGCAATCCAAACAGGGATAATTCGCGGGTGAGATTGACACGGTGAAGACCGCCCACCGAAGGGACAGGCAGCATGGAGCAAAGCCTGATCAACGCTCAAGGTATATGTTCAGCGGGCAGATTATAGAGGAGTGGGAAAATGTTCGGCTTAGGGGCGATGGAAATCTTGATCATCCTCGTCATCGCGTTCCTGCTCTTTGGGCCTAAGGAATTACCGGAAATCGGCAAGCAGGTCGGGAAAGCGGTCAAGGGGTTTAAGGAAACAACGGAAGATCTTCGGCAATCGGTTGAGCCGGAGATTAATATGATTACCCAGGAATTTAAATCAGTCGAACAGGATTTGGAATCGTCAATTAAAGAAGCCGAAGCAGAGATCAAAGAGGCGACAGAACAAGCCACCGAATCCGGTGGATCCAAAATGGGGTAGCCAGGGGAGGTGTGACTCCGTGAGGATGTTGACTGCTGGATCGTTTCGTTGACACCCAGGCCTAATTTCGATTTCTCAGTTTTTTTGTCATCACGAAATCCTTCCGGACGGTCATCAGACTGTTCATTGTGCGCACTGCTGGTGGGTCTACGGCTCTCTTCTTGCGTGTTGTTTTTGCAACTATCGTCGCATTCAGGCGATAGGGCAAATAACCAAAATCATCGGGAAAGTCCTGTAAAAGACATTACTTTTTAATGATTTACGACAAAGAATTCGCCTTGGCATCTAAATGGCAAACAATCGATTTGGAACAGAAGAATCGACAAGGTAACCCTTGGTGTGTAGAAAGCACGGAAGCGCTTGAGACGGCAAAAATTACGCAGTCAAGAAGGAAGCGGATGAGAGAACCCGGCAGCTCTGGAAAGTAGTAAAGGGGTACAGGGCGTTGGATCTTGAATCCACAGGGCTATTCACCAACAGGAGGAGTGCAATGAGGACTTTTTACCAAACCTTTACCAGGTTGACAGCAGCGGCTGTGATTGTCGCCATGTCGGCAGCGCCAGGGTTGGCCGCCAAGACCACCCCGGCGACCGACAAAAACACCAATGTGCCGGCAGTACCACGGGCCATTCCAGACTTAGTGCCCTATGGTCAGTTTGATCCACCCAAAGGGGTTTTTGATCCCAGCAAATTGACGATTTCCGGCGACATGCGTGTTCGGCCTGAGTTCCGGACGAATGGGAATTTTAGCAACAACTCCGATTCCAATGCCTTCTTTACACAGCAACTCATCCGGTTGGGATTTAATTATGACCTTTCCCCGGATGTCGTGTTTTTCGTTCAACCTCAGGTTTCGAATAACTTTGGTGCGATGCCGGACCCAACGAATGTGGGTGGAGCAGGGAATCCCAACAGTCCGAATGCTGATTTGTTTCTTCGTCAGGGGTTCATGTTGGTCAGAAATTTCCTCATGCCCGATTTGACGTTGAAAGCTGGGCGACAACTCATGGTGTGGGGAAATCACCGCATATTCGGACACTTTGACTGGAACAACGTCGGGTTTACCTTCGATGGTGTGACGATGCGATACAACCATGCCACCGTGCCGGTGGAATTGGGTTGGTTGCGAGTGGCGGAAGGCAATTGCGTGCAAAATGCAGGCGGGTGTACCAATGGGAAGGCCAGCAGGGGTGACGGCGACATCCTGTTCTTACGGCTCCCGATGAAGTTCGGGTCTGTCGCCATCGAACCCGCTTATATTTATGAAGACGGGGGTTCAACCACGGGACCAGGTGCTCCGGCTCAAGGTACCGGTGGACAGCAATCCAATCAGGAACGAAGCACCGTCGGTGGTCGTGTTGCATTCAAGCAGGGAATGTTCGATCTGACGGGAGAAGGCTATTGGCAGTTTGGTGAATTGGGTCCTGTAGGGGGAGCGAGTCAGACTCGTATTAATGCGTTGGCCGGGCATTTGGACGGTGGTGTGACCTTGCCGGTTCCCATGCAACCCCGTATCGGTGCGGAAATCAATTATGCCACAGGCAGCAGCAATAAGGATGGCGGACATACCTTCAGCCAATTGTTTCCGACCAACCACATTCACTTCGGGTACATGGACTTGATGTCCTGGCAAAATATGTTGACCTATGGCGGAAACTTGCAATTGCGTCCGACGCCAGAAAGCCATTTCGAAATTGCCGGGCATATCATGCGGTTGGCGAACAAGAGGGATAACTGGTACACGGCTTCTCAGGCCACCTTCTTTAGCACGCCTGCAGGCAATAACGAAAAGTCTCTGGGTGGTGAAATCGATGTGGTGTACACCTTATTCTTTCAAAACAATAGGGTAGGATGGCAATTGGGCTACGGCCACTTCTTCACCGGGGATTACCTGAAGAAGAACGGGTTTGGTACGGCAGATCAGAACTGGGGCTATACCCAACTCTGGATCAACTTCTAAGAGTCCTGTTTTTTAACCAGGGGACATTACCCTCCCCGTTATCCTGAACGCCCCGGTTGGTTTTCCCAGCCGGGGCGTTTTTTTCTACTCTGTCATGCAAGGCCCTCACTGAACTCTTTTCCCCACCGGCGGTGCTTCAAGATTGTCCTTTGTGCTCTTACCACATTTCCGGAATGATATTCTGTGGGGTTTTTTGGCATCGAAGCTATGAGCTTCAACTCATCAAGGGCCCTGTTGGATGTAAGGGCAATATTCGTGAATGGAATTCTGTCCCGATATTGGTCAGTGTTAATTTTCCGTAAAGCCATGTGAGAAATACTCAATATTTGAGATTCAAGACAGACGTACTTCATGTCACCCGATTTGCTTTCAGCAACCTTTCTAAAAGTGTCAAAGCGTGTGTTGTGTCTTACGGTGTTGGGTCTGGAGCTTAAATTTTTTGGAGGAACCACGATCATCCCGTTCTCTATACATCGGTATATGCCCCAGGATTTATGTTTCTGCCTCATGAGTCATTTGTGAAAGTTAGGGGGGGTGGACAGATTCAGGTGGTGCGGGAGGATCACCAAGCCGACTTAAGCCCTGAAACCAAGCAAGGGGATATCAGTCCGTTCCGTTCCTGACGGGAAATTCCAATTCTGAGTATTCTCGTCTCCCGGGATGG
>JAUIKP010000368.1 GCA_030430725.1 Nitrospiria bacterium | reverse complement strand
GCTCAATGGATTGAAAAGGCAAAAAAGGAGGCGGGACCAATCTTAGAGAACGCCAAGACGATTCTGTATCGGGTTGGGGTATTACCGGCCATGGTCAGCGTCGTGTTTTCTCAATCCATCCATCGGCCGGATATTGTTGGTGAATTGATCGGGACCGCTCACAAACAGAATTGCGGAACCATCGTCGTTGGACGGGAAACCTACTCCAGTTTCAAAGAAATATTTCATCACCATGTGGGCGAAGAGCTGGCAAAAAAAGGGCAGGGCTTTGCCGTTTGGGTCATTGCCTGATGGTGCGACACGAACCGAAGGCCGTAAAACGATCCCGTAGACCAGGTTTTTCAGCGTGGTGGGATGATCAAAATTCGGCAGATCGGCCATCTGATAGACCGGACCGGAATGCCATCCATATTTCAGCCATGATTTGAAATACGCACCGTGCACAATCAAGGGAGCCCGGCATGACAGAAAAAAATCTTCAAGAGGTGAATCTACCTTCCCTCAGTGACCGGGAGTTTTTTCCTTCTCCCGCCGCATGGGAGGATCAGGTTTTATACTTTTTACTGCTCGACCGTTTTTCGGACGGACAGGAAAAAGGGTACAGAGGCAATGACGGAACCATCGTCCGGCGTGGCACGACCCCCCTTTTTCAGGCAACCGATGCGGGCAATGCGGATGCCTCTCAATGGAAAGCGGCCGGGCAGAAATTTTGCGGAGGGAATTTGTCCGGATTGACGAGCAAGCTGGGATACCTTGAACGTCTCGGCGTGACCGCCATTTGGATCAGTCCCATATTCAAACAGGTGAAATTTAAAGACACCTATCATGGATACGGCATTCAAAACTTTTTGGATGTCGATCCGCATTTTGGTCAACGAGAAGATCTGAGAACCCTTGTCCGGACCGCTCACGCTCACGGGATTTACGTTATTCTGGATATTATCCTCAATCACACGGGAGATGTGTTTCGCTACAATCCCAATCGCTATCGGACCGAACATAACGGGCAGATCTTCAACGACCCCCGGTGGGACGGCCGACCCTATGACGTACACGGGTTCCATGATCAATTCGGAGAACCGACTCTCCCCTTCCAACAACTCGACATCGCAAGCCATCCTGCCGCATGGCCGCATGGTGCCATCTGGCCACAGGAATTCCAGGACCCTCAGGCCTTTACTCGAAAAGGCCATATCACCAATTGGGATTTTTCACCTGAATTTCTTGAGGGGGATTTCCTTGACCTGAAAAATATTCAACTCGGTTCGGGCGACGTCGATCAATATCAGCCGTCGGATGCCCTTAAGGCTCTGGCCGAGGTGTACAAATTCTGGATTGCCTTTGCGGACGTCGACGGGTATCGGGTGGATACCGTCAAACATATGGATTTGGGAGCCAGCCGGTACTTCGCGTCGGTAATCCATGAATACACCCAATCCATCGGCAAAGAAAACTTTTATCTCATTGGAGAGATTACCGGGGGCAGAACCCGCGCGTTTCAGACGCTGGAAACCACGGGCCTTGATGCTGCACTTGGCGTGGACGACATTCCGGACAAAATGGAATACCTGGTGAAAGGCTATCGCAACCCGGAGGAGTATTTCCAGCTATTCCGGAATTCCATCCTGGTTCAAAAAGAATCCCACGTCTGGTTTCGCAACCGGGTGGTTACCGTGTTTGATGATCATGATCAAGTTCGAAAGGGAGAGAACAAAGCCAGATTTTGTGCTGATCCTGCCGGACCGGACGGACTGTTGAATGTTCTTGCGCTGAACGCCCTTACGATAGGCATCCCCTGCATGTACTATGGCAGCGAACAGTCTTTTGACGGGCACGGGCAGAGTGATCAATACATTCGCGAATGTATGTTCGGAGGAGAATTCGGCGCCTTTCAAAGCCATCAACGGCATTTTTTCAATGAAGAGAGTCAGGCATACCGGCAACTCTCGATCCTCCTAGGCCTTCGCCGTAACAAGCTTGCGTTACGACGGGGTCGACAATACCTGAGAGAAATTTCCGGAAATGGGATCGACTTCGGGCTGCCGCGCATGCTGGGTGGGCAGATTCGTTCGGTGATTCCCTGGTCCAGGATTTTCAATGACCGGGAAATCCTCCTGGCGATGAATACCGACTATGCGGCCCCCCGAAGCACCTGGGTGACGGTTGACGACGGACTACATCACACCGGCCACACACTCACGTGTCTCTACTCAACCAATGCGGGACAGATCGGTCAGGAGACGACCGTAGAGTCAAGAAATGGCAAAGCAGTCGTGCTCACCCTTCCGGCGGGCGGATTCGTCATCTATGAGTGAAGTATGTGGTCAACGGGAGAAAAGTCCGTCAAGGCTCGGTTGCGGGAGGATTCGTTAAAGCTTCGCCCGTCATAGGCACAAACACCACAGGCAACAATTCGGTTTCCTGGTATCCCTCTTCAGTGCGACGAATGAGCAGAAGACGTTGAGGGTAGTCTCCGACGGGAAGAATGAGACGCCCGCCGATCGCCAGTTGCTCTAAGAGTGGTTCGGGAATATGGTTCGGCGCCGCTGTCAGGATGATCGCATCAAACGGGCCTTCGTCCGGCCAACCCTTATAGCCATCACCAGCCCGCACAATCACATTGTGATACCCAAGTTCTTCCAGAGTTTTTTTCGCGCTAACGGAAAGGGGTTCGACAATTTCTATGGTAAACACTTTGGAAACTAATTCAGCCAGGATAGCGGCCTGATACCCGGAACCCGTGCCTATTTCCAAAACCTTCTCATCGGGCTTCAACTTCAGGGCTTGCGTCATATACGCAACAATGAAGGGCTGAGAAATGGTCTGCCCATAGCCGATGGAGAGTGGGAAATCTCCATAGGCATCTTCAGCATGTGACTCAGGCATAAACCGGTGCCGGGGAACCCGGCGCATGGCCTCGACAACGGCTTGATCGGTGACACCCCCCGCCACGATTTGGGTATCTACCATCAAATCCCGTTCAACCTGTCGTGAGTGATGGCTCTCCGGGGTCATAGCCTGCTTTCCATTTTCACATCCGGCAAGAATAAACCATACTCCACCAAGTATCGCAAAAAAGGCAAGGGGATGTATGTGAGTCCTGTGTGTGATGGCTATGGTCATTGGGCCCCAGATCCTCGATTATGCGTTCTCATTAGGAAATATAGGGGAATACCGGCACTCAGGGTCAAGCAGGCCCAAAATGTCTCACCAGGTTTTTCCGCACTGAGATAAAGCATGATCACTCCGGCAATCAGAATATAGCCCACGGGCAACACAGGATAGAAGGGAACCTGATAGGGTCGGACTAATTGCGGACGCCGTTGGCGAAGAATAATGACGGCGCCGACCGTCAGCGCGGTGAAGGCCGTGATCACCATTCCGCTGTAAATGACCAATTGCTCAAAGGATCCTGAAAGCACTAATACGGTGACCCACAGACTTTGGAGAACAATGGAACGAACCGGCGTGCCATGATGGTGTGCCGTATCCGAAAAGAAGCCAGGAAGAAATCCGTCTCTGGCCATCGCATAGTAGACCCGTGGTCCGGTCCAAATCATGGCGCTCACCGCACCGGCGATGGAAATGCACAACATGATGGTGACAAAATGCGCGGCCGCCTGACCGAACATTCCCACCGCGACTTTTTCCGCCACCGGCATCAACGGGGGTGCGGCCAGGGAGTGAATCGGTAACGCATAGAAATATACCACGTTCAGCACCACATAGACCGTGCCTACCAACAGAGTCCCGCCTATCATCGCTCGGGGAATAGAACGGGTCGGATTGGATATTTCCCCGGCAATGTACCCTGCGGCATTCCATCCCGAATAGGCATAGGTCACAAAAATAAAGGCCACCACCAGGGTTCCCGGCCCAACATCCGGCTTTCGTGGAGTCATGACCAAATGGTGCCAATCGCCATGGCCTACCATGAAGGCCCCAACGATGAGAAGCAGAATGGCTCCAACTTTTAGGATGGTAAAAAGCTGTTGAAGGACCCCACCCGGGCCAACGCCTGCCACATGAACCGCAGTCAGGCTCCAAATCAAGGCCAGGGCACATCCCTTGATCAGGAGGGGGGAATTGGGTTCAGTCGGAACGAGTTGGACCACATAGG
>JAUIKP010000367.1 GCA_030430725.1 Nitrospiria bacterium | reverse complement strand
TAGTTGCACCGGATGCATATCGATACTACAGTTTTTTTGTAAAAGGAAATAATTCGAACCAATCAATCTTTCCGGAATTGTTACCGAGTGATTTTTTTTCTTAGTCTATTTGGCAAGCCCAAGCCAATGAGCGAGTGGTGGAACCCGGCATATGACCAGTTTCTCAATCAACAGAATCGATACCAGGGAAGCGGCAAACAGGGGAAGGTAGAAACAGAAGATCAGGACAAGCATCATGAAACCGAAGGAAAATGTTTGGGCCTGGGGTAGGGGAGGTGCACCCAGCACTCCGGAAGGGCGACGACGCCACCACATGAGAATGCCGCTTGTCACCACCATGAGGAGACCCACTGCAGTGAACACTCCCAATATCACATTGGGCCAACCAAACAGTTGCCCTTCATGAGCCGCCACTCCATAGCCGATGATCCGGTCTAAAAAATGGCGGTCTTCGAAGTTTTCCCGTTTCAGAACCGTTCCGGTCGTGGCATCCAACATGATTTTGACTCGTTGAGGGCGGTTTTGAGTGTCCGACTTGGCAGTCCAATGCCCTTCTTCGCGAGCCGGAGGGATAATGAAGACCGGATGGGGAAGATGAAGGGCACGAACAACAGGCAATACGATATCAACCGGAGAATAATCCAACGGAATGTTCTCTGCGGGCGGGGAAAGTCGCATATGGTCGGTATGGGCCAGATGTTCCCCTGGAAGATCCTGTGGCGTATTCCGGGACGTGGCCCCGACCGTCCAGTCCTGTTCGACGACCGCGGTTCCGGTCAATCGACGAATCTCTTTGAAATATTCCCCCCAGACTTTGGCCCAAGGCAGTCCGGTGACAAGCAAAAACAACACAAAAATGGAGATCCAGAAACCTGTGACGGCATGAAGATCCCGCCAGAATCCGCGCGAGCCACGGTTCAATCGTGGATACACGATTCCACCACACCCTCCCTGACCACGCGGCCACCACAGATACAAGCCGGTGACGATCATGATGATGGCCCAGGAGGCAGCCAATTCCACAAAGACAGAGCCGATATTACCCATCAGCAATTCTCCATGAAAATGAAACACCATCCTGGTAAACCGGTCCTCCTCGGGAATGGTCTTCAAAATGTCTAAGGTTTCGGATGCACGTACACACGAATGCGTTCCCCCCGATATTTCACAATGATCCGGGTCGCGTCATCCTGATCCTTCGGGAGTTCATAAGCGGACAGCGTCGAACCTGGAATTGTGCGAAGGGCGGCCTGCACCTGGGCCTGGGCCGTCGTTGGATATCCGGTAAGGGGCAGATGATCATAGGGCTGATCGAGCCAGGCATTAATCTGGGGTGTGAATAAATAAGCCCCCCGCTGATGGCCAACAATACGATAAAGGGAAGACAAAATACGCCGGCATAGAAATGCCATCTCCAGACCGTCGGGTAATCGGGCCAGGCCCGAGCTTTCGTGTGTATGGCTGGCGGTGACATCAAAAAGTGTTGGACTCCCTGTATTGAATTTGGGAAATCGTGTTAAGGAAAGACCACGGTTGGATTTTTCCTCTTATCCCCGTAAATGTGTCCTTGATAAACCGGTTGATCAACGGAGTGAAGAGCCCTTAGTGGCAGAGCAGGAGGCCTAAGGCGTCAGTCAGATAGGCGATATACCACCGGAAGAGAGATGGCGACTTCGGGGCGGTGGATTTTGCGTTGTAAGGGGAGAGGACAGGCCTGCCGAACGGCTTGTTGCGCGGCCTGGTCTAAGAGCTCATAGCCTGAGCTATCCTGGACGATGATGTCTCTGAGATCGCCCTCTGCTCCAATCGTCACTCGTAGCAGGACTTGTCCTTCCCATCCGTTCCGGCGGGCGTCGTGTGGATAGCGATTGCGTTCTGCCATTCGATGGCCAAGAGAATCGGCCAGCCAGCTATAGTCGATATGAATGCGTGAGTCCGTGACGGTCAATTCCGGGAATGTTTCGACCTCAGGCTGAGCGGAATATTCTGCTGCCTGGAGATGCAGAGGCAGACACGCAAGACAGGCCAATACGAATAGGTATGGGATGCGAAAGGCTCCTGGTAATGGTGGCGAGAGAAACGTGAAGACCATCAAAATGCACCTTTCTCAAATGAAAAATAGTAACCCGGAGAAATCAGCAAAGGAGAGAGCATATGCAAAAGCCAATCGCCCATGAAGTGGAACTCTGCCCGTCAGGGTCCGTAATGGGAAAGGATGGACCGTTTGAGACTTCTCTCAGGCGAGAAGGCGGATTTCAAGCTATTTTGTCTTGGGTGTTGCAAAACGAACTTCATAAGCGACCAGATGCCCCGCTTCTTTCTCGGCCTCCGCTACAACCCGGTCGCCCACTGTCGGGCGGGCCGTGTCGGTCGTAATGCCATCGAGTTGAAAAATGGTCTTGTCCTGGATCATCAGTGTGACGGATTCACCTTTTGGGGTTGTCACCACGATTCGTTCCTGTGTGGTGTCCGTGACCGTTCCGAGAATATGAATCGCATCGCCGTGGGCAAAGGCGAAACTTGGGACTGTCACAAACATCACTATCAGAAGAACCGCTATCATGTGTTTCATTACCACTTCTCCTCAGTCAAGTATGTGTATGATGCAGCGAACCTGTTGGAGTGAAAGGAAGGGGCGGCTCGCGCTTCAGGTCAACGTTCTTTCTCAACCGGCCAAGAAAACCAGAATTTGAGGCCGATCACCCACCGTTCTTCTCTAGGTGGAGGGATAGGTCCTTATGCGATTGAGCGTGAGTCAAAAATCAAAGATACAGAGGGAAGGTCTGGTGGTCTACCAATGCCTGCTTACGGATGCAACAGTTTCCCGAATCACTCGGAAGACCGGAGATCCATGAGATCGAAAAGCATGCAGATCTCCTCGATCCTGATCCGGAACGTCGATGCTACACTCCGCACCTCAAACGATATCATCCCTCTATGGTTACAGCGTTCTGCAGGACCTATCCCGAAGACCTCGGACCATACATTTCTCTTTGCCTAAATGATGCATTCCATCCAACTCGTAAACCTGCCAAACAGAGGCGAGGCGCACCAGAGAGGAACATTCGTGGTATGAGAAATTCCTAACGCACAGCGGATGTTTTAATGAAAGATGAGAAGGGTCTTTAGGTGCGTGTCTGGCTATCGGTACTTTGGCTTGAGGGGGTTGGGCGAATCCCCCTCGAAACACCGCGCTTTTGTCGCTTGTGTTTCCAGCGCATCAGGCCGGTGACAAAGAGGACCATGGGTACGAAACCGAGGATGACAATCCCGATCCGGCCGGGAAGACCGAAGGCTTCTCCACTGTGAAGAGGAAAGAGCCATTGCTCGAATATATCGCCTGCTGTGAACTGTTTGGGATCATAGGAGTGGAGAATCTGCCCGCTGTATTGATCAATCCAGAGTGCTCGAGCCGGGAGAATATCGGTGCGCTCCTCGGGCGCCTTTTTCACGATCCGATAGAATCCTCTCTCTCCTTGGGGAAAGAAGATCCACTGAAGCCGGCCATCGGAGAAATATGCATCGACAATGGTCTGAAGCTTTCGTGGTGAAGCACGATTGCCATGCTGACCATTCTCTACACATCCGATTCAGGCTGACCCGTCCGAGCCCGGTGTTGCGCCCGGAAGAATTCCGTATGTAAATGCTCGCGGTTTGATGGGGAAGTTGTATTCTGGGGTGAGTACCTCGTCCGTGGCATAAGGGAGTTGTATCCAAGGGAGTGTTGAATAAAAAAGATGTTCAAGGGCAAATTTGCCCAGGATGAGATGACTCATCACAGGCTCCGGGTCGGTTCAAAAAAGTCCGTCCAGCAAGGCCGCAGCCGTTTTTTCGCGCGGAGCGTACGCTGAGTACGTGAGCACGGAAAAATGGCGAGAACGCCGCTGGCGGCTTTTTTCAACCGACCCATCCAATTGTTTAGGGGGAAAATTAAAAAGGCTCAGGCCTGTGACAATTTTCGGTTCGCCCGATCTGCCGATGAATTGTTCTGGAAGAACGTTAAGAAGATAAACAGGGTGAAGGCCAAGGAGGTTGCAAGTCCTAATGCCTTCACCCTGACGTGGAGCGGGGTAGGTCAGGAATGAGTCACGCCGCTCCGGGTTCCGCTGGAAGAGTGCAATGATCTCTCAGCTTCAGG
>JAUIKP010000366.1 GCA_030430725.1 Nitrospiria bacterium | reverse complement strand
ACTCCGTGACCCCCGAAACTTCCCCATCGGATGCCATTACACAAGAAATTCCCAAGCCCGAATCCAAATTTCTTCCGGATGGTCTTCTCTTCGATCCGCTTCATGCCGACCCACGTTGGCCGCATTTCTCCGTGGCCTACCGTCATATTTCAAAAGGTTCCGAACCGGAAAAAACCGGCTCGGCAAATTTTGGAGAAACGTTCGCGATCTATCGGGACGCTGCGCCATTTGACGGACAATGGGAAATCGCGTTCCAGGGCGGAGTCTTCAGCGTGTTCGATTTGGACGCGTCATCCAAAGACCTCGTCAACGCCGATTATACTGCCGGTCTCCTGGCCAGCTATCGGACCGGTTCCCTCTCCGGGTTCCTTCGCATTCATCACCAAAGCTCACACCTTGGTGATGAATTTATTCTCAATAACCAGCCGGACAGAATCAATTTGTCCTATGAAGAAATTGATGTAAAGCTGTCCTATGAATTGTTCGACTGGTTCCGGGTGTATGGCGGAGGCGGGATACTCATGAATCGGGATCCCGACACGTTAGGGCGTGGCGCAAGCCAATTCGGGGCCGAATTAGCCAGCCCTTGGACGTTGTTAGGCGGGAAGATTCGTCCGGTAGCGTATGGAGATTTTCAGGTCAACGAGAGAAGCAATTGGATCGTCAACCGTTCGCTGATGGCAGGGCTTCAATTCGAAAATGCCCGCATCGGCGATCGCAAACTGCAACTCTTAATGGAGTATTACAAGGGGGCTTCACCCAACGGCCAATTTTATTCTCAGCGAACCGAGTGGGTCGGAGTCGGCCTTCATCTGTATTACTAATCCTGATCGTATCGCGGCTTAGAAGTCATTGGAGAAGAAAAGAAAAGGCCCTTCTGGCTCGATGGGAATACTTTCCACGGGGCCGAGAACAGTCGGGATTTTGTTCCTGAAGTTTTCCTGAACATTCCAAATGAGGTTAACTAGAGAAGGAGTCTACAATTAGTCCTTTTTTTGCGTGGGAGTCAAAAGGGAAGGTAAAAATTCATTTCGGAAAAGACTTTAGAAATTGTATCGGCATGCGATCTCTTGCTACAGTTCATCTAACATTTCAAAGACAGATCTGAAGGGGATGAAGACACGGAAGGTTGATCAATCCCGATATTGATAAGGTAACGAGTACCGTGGAAGACAATTCGAACAAGAACGATTTTCTCACACTGTATCGGGACATGCTCCTCATCCGACGGTTTGAGGAGAAGTCGGCGGAGATGTACGCCTTAGCGAAAATCGCGGGTTTCCTTCATTTATACATTGGTCAGGAAGCCGTAGCCGTGGGTTGTATGCATGCCATTCGCCCGGATGACTATGTCATTACCTCCTATCGGGATCACGGACATTGTCTCGCCAGGGGTTCGGAACCCAAAAAAGTGATGGCTGAATTGTTTGGAAAGGCCACCGGATTGTGCAAAGGGAAAGGTGGGTCGATGCATCTCATCGATGCCGAACGCAATTTCATGGGTGGGTATGCCATCGTCGGTGGGCATTTACCGCTTGCGGTCGGGCTGGCGTTTGCCTCACGGTATCGCAAGGAAGACCGGGTGGTTCTCTGTTTTTTTGGTGATGGGGCGGTTCCCGGTGGGCATACTCATGAAGCCTTTAATCTGGCCGCGCTGTGGAATTTGCCTGTGATCTTTATTTGTGAAAACAACCGGTATGGGATGGGGACGCCGGTTGCACGCGAAATGCTGCTGTATAAAGATATTGCCGAACGGGCCAGGGCCCATGGGATTGAAGCGGAACAAGTAGATGGGATGGATGTGCTGGCGGTGAAGGAATTGACTGCGCGTGTGGTGAAGAAGATGCGGAAGGAACCACAACCATACTTTATTGAAGCGTCGACCTATCGATTTATGGGCCATTCCATGTCCGATCCCGCCCACGGTCATTATCGAACGAAGGAAGAAGTTGGAGAAGCACGTAAGCAGGATCCGTTGAGTTTTCTCAAGACCCGGATCCTCCAGGAAGGTTTGGCAACGGAGACCGACTTAAAGCAGATGGATCACGATGTGATTGAGACAGTGACCGAGTCGGTGAAGTTTGCCGATGAAAGCCCGTTTCCCGAGCCAGGCGCGCTCCATGAGGATATCTTTGTCGAGTGAAGATCGTTTGCTTACAACGGCTAAGCCGGATGCATTGGGCTGGTATCGGTATCGCCTTTATCCATGAAACACGCTTATCAACCATTCTTGAATAGCGAAGACCCATGTTGATTTCCTATAGGGAAGCATTGAATCAGGCGATGCGTGAGGAAATGCAACGGGATCCTCGTGTCTTTTTAATCGGGGAAGAGGTGGGGTATTACCAAGGGGCCTTTAAAGTGAGCAAAGGCTTTGTGGAGGAATTCGGCGTTGAACGGGTCTTAGATACGCCGATTACCGAAGCCGGATTCACCGGGTTGGCCATTGGCGCGGCGATGGCGGGGTTGCGTCCCATTGTCGAACTGATGACCTTTAATTTCGGCATCCTTGCCCTTGACCAAATCGTGAATAATGCTGCGAAAATTCGCTATATGTCCGGAGGCCAGTTGTCCGCTCCCATGGTAATCCGCGGGCCGGGGAGTGCGGCCCATCAATTGGCCGCCCAGCATTCGCAAAGTCTTGAAGCCTGGTTCTGCCATGTTCCCGGACTGAAAGTGATTGCACCGGCAACGCCTTCTGATGCGAAGGGATTATTGAAGAGCGCCATTCGCGATGAGAACCCGGTTATTTTTATTGAAGCGCAACTCCTCTATGGCACGAAAGGCGAGGTGGGGGAGCAGGATTACACCCTGCCGATCGGCAAGGCTGCTGTGACGCGAACAGGAAGCGATGTGACTATTGTGGCCTATTCAAAGATGGCTTTACTGGCGCTTGAGGCCGCGGAAGCGTTATCAAAGGAAGGCATCAACGCCGAAGTCATCGATCTGAGGACATTAAAACCCTTGGATACCGATACCCTCCTGGAATCTGTCAAAAAAACAGGGCGTGTCGTTATTGTGGAAGAGGGTTGGGAGTTTTGCGGGTTGGGCGCTCAGATTGCTGAGACCATTTATTCAAAAGGATTTGATTTATTAGATGGGCCTATCGTCAGGGTCGCCGGTGAAGAAGTCCCCATGCCGTATGCCCGGCCGCTTGAAGATCTGGCCATTCCGGATCAGACCCGGGTCATATCGGCGGTCAAAGAGATCCTTTAACATGCAACCTATTTTTGTTATGACGGTTTTTCTAATAGTATTTGCCACAGAATCTTTCAAAGGATTTTTTGGCCATAACAGGAGAGGCTTATGATTACGCGCGTCGTCATGCCCAAGCTCACGGACACGATGGAGGAAGGGGTGGTGGTGGCTTGGAAAAAGCATGAAGGGGATGCTGTCGACTCTGGAGACATTCTGGCAGAAATTGAGACGGACAAGGCAGTCCTTGATCTGGAATCCTTTGGGTCCGGCGTGCTGAAAAAAGTGTTAGTGCCCGAAGGGGAAACCGTGAAAGCCGGGAAGCTCATTGCCGTGATCGGTGAGCAGGACGATGACATTGAGGCCACGCTGGCTGAGACTTCCGAGGACCAGGCTGTAGCACGTGAACCTCAGAAGGATTCTCCTGCTCCTTCACGAAAGGAAAAGTCTTCTCCTTCGTCCCCGGCACCATCCATCCCGACCCAGGGAGAAAAATCCAGCCGCGCAAAGACAGAAGCCCAGGCAACCAAGGCAGAGACGCGCCCGGAGGCAAAGATCAAAGTGTCCCCTCGAGCCAAGGCGTTGGCGAAAGAACAGGGGATTGATTTGTCAACAATCAAAGGAAGCGGCCCTGAAGGCCGGATCGTTGAAGCCGATATTCAAGGACAGATGGAAACTCCCAGCATTCCGGAGGGGGAAAGCAAGGATATTCCCCTGAGCCAAATGCGCAAGGCGATCGCTCGAGTGACCACGTCAAGCAAGGCCCCTGTCCCTCATTTCTATCTCACCACCGAAGTGGCCATGGATCAGGCCGAGCGCCTTCGGAAGCAGATGGAGGAAGTGAATAACTCCCCCTTGAGTTTAACGGTCTTGTTCGTTCGTGCGGCAGCTCTGGCTTTGGTCCGTCATCCTGAAATCAATGTTTCATTCATGGGGGAAACCTTA
>JAUIKP010000365.1 GCA_030430725.1 Nitrospiria bacterium | reverse complement strand
CTTCGGCCTTCTCCTCTCCTATCCATCTACTGACGGGACGCTCCGCTCCTATGAAACTCTGGTCCAGAAGGCGCATGCATCCGGAGCTCTCGTCGTGGTCAGTACGGATCTCCTCGCCCTAACCCTCTTAGTGCCACCCGGAGAATGGGGAGCGGATATTGCGGTGGGGTCATCGCAACGATTTGGAGTACCTCTTGGCTATGGCGGTCCCCACGCCGCATTTCTGGCCACCAAAGAGGCCTTTAAACGACACATCCCAGGCCGGATGGTGGGAGTATCCAAAGACGCTCAGGGTCAAAAGGCTTATCGCTTGGCCCTCCAAACCCGGGAGCAACATATCCGACGCGATCGAGCGACGAGTAACATTTGTACCGCGCAGGTGCTGCTGGCAAATATTGCCGGCATGTATGCGGTCTACCATGGGCCGGATGGATTAAAGAACATCGCCGCCCATGTCCATCACCTCACTGCACTCACAGCCGAAGGACTTCGTCGCTTGGGATGTCAACTCGACTCCAATGCCTTTTTTGATACCCTTCGGGTTCGGTGCACGCATCTGAGCCCGGCCCAAATCCTTAAAAAAGGTCAGGAAAGCTTCCTCAATCTTCGGCAATTTCCAGACGGGTCCTTTGGCATCGCCCTGGACGAAGCGACCACCCTCACAGACGTGAGTCAGCTCCTGACCCTTTTCACCGACAGTCCATCACTTCCCTTCTCTTTACACGATCTGGCGGACCAACTGGGTTCCTCCATCCCAAGCACATTTCAGCGACAATCTCCTTTTCTCACACATCCTGTTTTTCACGACTATCATTCCGAGCACGAATTGCTCAGATATATGTATCGGCTCCAATCGAAGGACCTCTCCCTCGTCCATTCGATGATTCCTTTGGGATCATGCACCATGAAGCTCAATGCGACAGCGGAGATGGTTCCCGTGACATGGCCGGAATTCAGTCGGATTCACCCCTTTGCCCCCAGTGACCAGGCGCAAGGGTATCAGATGTTGTTTCGGCAATTGGAGGCATGGCTCGCCGAGATCACCGGATTTGAGGCTGTTTCACTTCAACCCAACGCCGGGTCTCAAGGAGAATATACCGGTTTGATGGTCATTCGGGCCTATCAAGAGGAGCGAGGGGAGAAAGGACGGAATATCTGCCTCATTCCAGTATCCGCGCACGGGACCAACCCGGCGAGCGCAGTCATCGCCGGATTACAGGTCGTTCCTGTCGCCTGTGATAATCATGGAAACATCGACATTCAGGATTTGGAAGCCAAGTCGGCCCAATATCAAGATACCCTCTCCTGTCTAATGGTGACCTACCCATCTACCCATGGCGTATTTGAAGAAGGCATTCGCAAAATCTGTGAAATCGTGCACAGGCACGGAGGCCAGGTCTATTTGGATGGCGCCAATATGAATGCCATGGTTGGCTTGGTGCACCCAGGTGCATTCGGTGCCGATGTGTGCCATCTCAATCTGCACAAAACCTTTTGCATCCCCCACGGTGGTGGTGGCCCAGGGATGGGGCCCATCGCCGTCGCGCCTCACTTGGCCCCTTTTCTCCCGGATCATCCCTTAATACAGATGGGAGGATCAAAAGGTATCGGACCCGTTGCCGCTGCCCCTTATGGCAGCCCGAATATTCTTCCTATCTCTTGGGTGTTCATAAAACTTATGGGCGGAGAGGGACTCACAAAAGCCTCACAAGTGGCCATCCTCAATGCCAATTATATGGCAAACCGCTTGGATAAATATTATTCGATGCTCTTTGCCGGCAAAAACGGCATGGCGGCCCACGAATTCATTTTAGATCTTCGCCCTTTCAAAAAATCAGCGGACATTGAAGTGGAAGATGTGGCCAAACGGCTCATGGATTTCGGATTCCATGCTCCCACGATTTCGTGGCCGGTCCCCGGTACCATGATGATCGAGCCAACCGAAAGTGAATCCAAGGCGGAATTAGACCGGTATTGCGATGCGCTCATCCTGATTCGACAGGAAATTGCCGAGATTGAAGCAGGTCGTCTCCCTCGCGACAATAACCCTTTAAAACATGCCCCTCATACAATTGAGACCATCGCACAATCCGACTGGCCTCACCCCTATTCCCGTGAGACCGCGGCATTTCCGGCTCCCTGGTTACGGCAGAATAAATTTTGGCCATCGGTTTCGAGAATTGATAATGTCTACGGGGATCGGAACCTGATCTGTACCTGTCCACCCATGGACACCTATTCATCCTAGACTTCTTCTAGGCTTTTCATCAATCATTGGATAGCCCGTTCCTATTCTTGATGGGGAAACAGCATCCAACTACATGAAAGCCTCCAGCCCGCATCATCTGCTCATTGGCATGCTTTCAGGCATTGCCGGAGGTATTCTCCTGGGTGGGCTTGCACCCTCCATCGGATTGAGCATCGCATTTATCGGTGACCTGTTTTTACAATCCCTGTTCGCGCTTGTCGTGCCCTTGGTCATGAGCTCAATGGTTGTCGGCATTGCCAGTTTAGGCGACGTGCGGCAACTCGGATCTATTGGCCTTCGCACCATCCTCTTTTTCATGACCACGACTGGACTGGCTGTGTTGGTCGGCTTGCTCCTGGTTATCGTCGTGCACCCGGGAACACCAACCGAACAAGCCAACCCTGATACACCAACGGTCCAGACCACAAAGCTATCAGAACGAATGGAAGACCAACCCACCACTCTGGGTGATTTGTTCAAATCCATCCTCACGAGCTTGGTCCCCAAAAATTTATTCGTGGCCATGGCCGAAACACAAATCTTGCCGTTGATTGTTTTTGCCTTAGTCTTTGGTGGGGTCCTCACCACCATTGGAGAAAAAGGCACATTAGTCATTCGAGTCTTTGAAGGAATCAACGAGGCTATGATGGCCATCGTCCATCTGCTCATGTGGGTCGCCCCAATAGGCATCGGCGCCTTGTTAGCTGGAAGGTTAGGCGAAGCCGGGGGCTTCACAGGATTTTGGCCTCAATTGGCCAGCTTAGGTACCTATGTAGGGACCGTGCTCCTGGCCTTAGCCATTCATGGCTTGATCACGCTCCCTTTATGGTTGCGATTCCTCGGTCAACGTTCCGTCCCGGCTTATGCCCAAGCCATGAGTACCCCACTGATGACCGCCTTCTCAACCAGTTCCAGTTCAGCCACCCTCCCCCTCACAATGGAAGGCCTGATTGAAGAAGCGAAGGTTTCTCGACGGGTCGTGAGTTTCGTCGTTCCCCTAGGAGCCACCATCAACATGAATGGGACCGCACTCTATGAAGCGGTAGCCGCCATGTTTATCGCACAAACCTATGGGATTGAAATGGGTTGGGGAGAAACCATTATTGTCCTGCTGACCGCCACATTGTCTGCCGTAGGGGCAGCAGGCATTCCCGAGGCCGGACTCGTGACGATGGTCATTGTGCTCAAAGCCGTGGACCTGCCGATTGAAGGCATATCGCTGATCTTGGTAGTGGATTGGTTTTTAGATCGTTGCAGGACCACCGTCAACGTCTGGGGCGATGCCGTCGGCGCCGCCGTCATTGATCGCTGGGAATCTGATACTAAGAGATAAACTTCTCTTCGCCAAAAAGCACTCTTTGCATTCCTGACCCAATCCCAAAGGAATGCCCACTCTAAGGATCATGAGCTTGGTCAATTTTTTTCATTTGATGTTTGCCGGGTTTCGGCCCGGCAGCCGAGGTCCTTTTGTTTCGGCAAAAGGACCCAAAACCATTGACGCCCAGTCAGGCCAAATGGGAGGGGACGGACGCCAGAGGGAGAGCGGACCAACTCGCTCTGCTCAAACAAGGCCCGCAAGATGAGCAAGAGCGTCCGTCCCTAAGGCCTGACTGCAGGCGTCGTACTTTTGAAAAGGGAGTAATTTAGAGCTACATGACACTGATACGTCGGCTTGGTGAGAAAGAACAACAAAGGTCCTTAAATTGCCGAGTAAAGTGCAACAAGAAGGCGATCTCCGCAAATTTTTCTATTGGGTCTAAGATACCTTAATTTTATTCCTCTAAAGTGCGACTATTTTTATGCGAGTTTAAAGGCTCAACCTTCTCAAATTTTAAAGGCCCTGGCAATGCTTGTATGCAGATATTTTTCCGACGATAACGCTGTCAAAACACTTCA
>JAUIKP010000364.1 GCA_030430725.1 Nitrospiria bacterium | reverse complement strand
TTTAAAAACCACGCACTTCTTCGCAAACAAGCCGCGATTAGAATTTCGGTTATCCACCGAGAGCGGCCGCGGTATCCGCTGACCGGGTTCTGCCAGGTCTTGCGGGTGAATTGAAATCAGCTGCCCTCCATCGGGTAAGCTCAATTCCCTCTTTTCAAAGCCACCAAGGTTACCGCTTAAGAGTTGGCTTAAAAACTTGACGCGTTCTGCTATTGAACGCCATGGTGGTGGGTTCGGTCGCATGCACAAACATGGCCATTCGCCGGGGACTCAAGTACGCAAGGGCAGGCAGGGGAATATCCTTCACATGGAGGGCTTGCTTAATTTCCAACTCAGGCTCTTGTGCCAAATTGACCAACATCCCATCGTTTCGACAGGTCCAGGGCGCATACAACAACACCGTCGGTCTGGTCGGTTGATGGATATTGATCAGGGCCACCACCCCGAGGAATCCATCTGTTAATTCCACCAGACTCCCTGGTGGATAGACCCCAATGGCCTGCACCAGGGCTTGCACGACCTTCGGACAGAACCTGGACGATTCACGCTTCATGACCACGTGGCGAAAGAGTCGGGACAACGCCGCATGAGGGGTGAGACTCGTTTGTGGATCAGGAGCATTGCAGAGTTCATCATAATAATCCGCGACCATAACGATTTTTGTGGACAATGAAATGCCATCCGCCTTCATGCCATGAGGAAACCCCGAACCATCAAGTCGTTCATGATGCCGTCCAATCATTTCCAGTACTGCTGGACTGGTATCCGGGAAGGATGCCATCAGCTGTCGCCCGACCTCCGGATGCCGTTGCCCCAACTCCGGATCCGATTGGATTTTCATACCCACCGCACTAAATCGTACATTCATGGGTAAGGCGCGATAACCCACATCGTGGAATAACGCGCCACGCCCAAGCTCATGTAATTCCTCCACTTCCAAACCCAACTGACGACCGATGAGGAGGGATAGAGTGCAGACGTTCAGTGCATGTTCCGACAACCCCCACGTGATGCCGTTACTGCCGACCACATCAATTAACGACATCGCCGTTTTGGGATGTTGGATGGCCGTGACAATACTCGTGATCATCGCATCGGCGGTTTTACGTCCGGACAGTCGGCGATCACTCACTTGCCGGAACAATTCATTTCCCTGTCCCAGGGTTTTTTGATATGCCCCTTCGATCTTACGCAGATGATTTTGAAATTCATGGTAATCCTGTCGCCGGTTCAGAATTGTGGATAGGGAAGATTCTTTAATAAGTGGTTCGTCGTCTTCCGGAAGATCACATGCTGATTCGTCGGAAATGGCCTCCATGTCTTCTTTACGATCAGCGCCCGCCTCGTGATCCAGGGGCTGCCGGTTTTCATCCGGAATATCCTCAACATCGAATGAGGCAGACCGTTCGGGATCTTGAAGAATGACGACATTTTTGAGGGCTTGAATGGTGGTCAGATCATCAGAGGATTTGATTTGAAAGGTATTGGTGGGAAAAGGATGGCTGAACCAGGACCCTTCGAGTTTAACAAACGTCCCGACGCGAAGGTCCCGGGTATCTTCAACTTTAAAAAACGGCATAGAACAATCTCTTTTTCAGCTAAAAATTACAACATCCCTCTAGGGAATGACACCAAAAGGCATGATGCGACTGAACAAAAAGCTCCAAGCTTTTTCGGAACCTTTTCCTTATTGGTTAAGCCTTGAACTCAACTCATAAGAGCAACGGTTTATGATTTGGTGGTGTAAAAGAATACCTCATAGGGAGCATGATAGCCGGGCGTCTTTCTGGGTCGGTGATTGAAATTATTCATGACGGCAGTGAGTTGGGGCTCGCCCTCCCGAGTCAGATCCCGGTCTTTCGGGAAAAATTGACGGATCAGGCCGTTCGTGTTTTCGTTGAGCCCTCGTTCCCACCTACGAGGCATAAGGATAAGCAAAGTAGATCCGTAGATCGAGATCCTGAGTCATCCCGAAATGATCACTAAATTCTCGGCCATTGTCATGGGTAATCGTATGCAATCGAGCCTTGTGCGGCCGAAGCCCACGGGCACCCCCCTACGTACCGCGTTGGTGGTCTTGTGCCGAACCTCTTAGAATACTGTAAACTAGGATTTGCCTTCCACCAAAGTCACTAAAACCTCACCATGGCCTTTCCCGATCACCGTATCCCCTTCCCAGTCGCCAATCCGCTGTCGGGCCTGTACGACAGCGGGACGCTCAGCAATGGAGACCTGGTTGGCTATCTGCCCGCCGTCGACTATACGAGCCATAGCGCTTCCCCTGGGCTTTCTGTCAACGCAGGGAGCGATAGAGAGCACCGACAGGCCATTTTTCTCGATAGATATACTGATACATCCATTCATGACTGATGGTCTGGCCATGTTCCCTCTAAAAGGGACCCTCGATTTGCTCATGGCTCCAGGCTTGCCGCAACAACGCCTCCACCTCCTGCCAGGCTGTCAGGGTAAGGCGCGTGCGCCTTTTGGTTGTCAGCCTGGCTTGTGCCAGGCAATGGGCCTAGTGAGGCCGATAGCTCCGGCAGCCCCGGTTCTGCCGGAATTCCCAACTGATCCGGGCCTTAGGCACTCCCACTACCGTGGCAAGTTTCGGTTGGTTCTACTCAGTTTTCAATAAGGCATGAATTTAATATCGTTGTCCGCGGGTCAGCTGTCTGTAGCCACTCATAAGTGCTCCCTTTACTTTGGCTGGTGAGATACAGACAGGATGCTATCTCAGCTGCCCCGCTCAACAAAGAGCGAGAGTTGCACTTATGAGTTGAATCACTTGCGGGTATATTCCCCGCCGCTTGCGGCGTAAGTTACTCGCGTAAGCGCGTACACTTGATAGAGAACTATGTCAAACAACAAGGGGGATGCCTACCAAAACTTATACGCAAAATATCAGTTGGCACTCTTCTAATACCCCGTCCGCTTGCGGCGGGGATCATTTATTCTAAGAATCATGAAAGGGACAAGAAAATATTCTTCTGTTACCAGATAAAGAAAGGCACGGCATCAGACATCTGCAACCAACTTCGCTTTGAGGGTTCCTCTCAACAAAATTGACTTTTTGGCCATGATGCAACTCGGCCTCCGGCAATACATCAAACGTCTTCTGAATAACGGGTCAGCCACGAAGGCCGGGAGCACTAGGAACGATTCGCTGTTAGTAGTGATCGTCTTTTGAAGTGGCGAAAATGGCTCCCCCGAGCGGACTACTTGTCGGGAGACGGGTAATCGTAATCTTGGCTGTTCCCTGACCCCCACACATAGGGTAAGGCCCAACCGTCGCCCGGACACCACCCACAGACCGCATCATTCACGAAGAGGAACAACGGCCCGTCGGTCTTCCCAGTGAAGATTTTTTCTTGGCCGATTTCAAAGCGGTCTTTTCCGTTGGCCCCAACCCGCCCCAGCAGGCTGAACCAGGGCGCCGACCAGGACCGTCTCGCGGGAACGGCCAACGCCAGCTTGGCCGAATCCCAAGATTCCGGAAACTCATTGGGACCTGCCTCGCCATACGCTCCATCCTTCCAGGGTTCCTGAACCTGCACTACAACTCGATACTGTTCCTCTTTTTGCACCATGATCCCGGCCGGATGGCAAGGATTCTTGGTAGAAAATTTTATTGACTGCGATTCCCACAGTACCAGCGTCTTATTCCTAGATGGGGCTTCACAAATACCCCCGGCCGTCGTTCGTACCTCGAACGCAATCCGGCTGACAAGGAGGATGGGCACCAACCCCATCACGAGCATACAGAGGACGGGCAAGGCTTTTTTGGCAAACCAATTTTGGTACACCCTGATGAGCACCGGATTTGTTCGTATCTTGTAAGTCAGGGTGGAGGGAACTTCCACACTGGTTTCCGGGTTTTCCACGATTTCGTCCTTGACCGGTTTCCATGCCTCCTGGCTAAGATGCCTGGTTTTGTCATACAACCGACCTTTGATCCAGGAGAAAATCAGAAAAACCAGGAGAAATCCCATGAGCCATTTCGGGTTCTGACGAAGGGCTTCAATCCATCCGGCCGCGAAGCCCGGAATGAAAGTGGTCAGAAAATTCAGGATGGGATCAAGTACGCAATAGACGCTATCGCAAGGACCTTCCGGCTCCCATTTGAGGAAAAACTTGGACCCTACCAGC
>JAUIKP010000363.1 GCA_030430725.1 Nitrospiria bacterium | reverse complement strand
GCCGGTTGATAAGGGTCCCATCATCGGTCGTCCATAGGCGGGGGGAATGCGTTCTGTTGCCAACGCCAGACGCTCGTTGACGAGTTGCCGGACAAAATAGAGATCCAGGTGTTCCTCAAAAATCGCCGTCACGGCCGAGAGACCATATCGTGAAACCGAACGCACTTCCTGCAATCCCGGTATGCCACTGAGTGCCGTTTCAATAGGAAACGTGATGAATTGTTCCACTTCAACCGGACCGAGTGCGGGGGAACGGGTGAGGATTTGTACCTGGACAGGGGTGAGATCGGGGACCGCGTCGATCGTGAGGTTGTTCAACGACCATATTCCGGAGGCAATCACCAGAAGCAGGGTAACGACGGTAAAAAACCGGTACCGAAGTGAAAGTGAAAGAAGACGTTCCATGGAATTATGGGGATTTCATCATTTGACGTATTGCGGGTATGCCTAAAAAAGAGAATCTGGTTCGTCAGTCATGGCGTTAAACATATCACTCATTTTTTGGCAGGCGCTCCACTTTCTGGCCCAGTGTGATGGTGGTTAATGTTCGTGTGCGGAGGGTTTCATGATGGCGTTTTTCAGATCGAAGACCCCTTCAGTGACCACGTGCTCTCCTAATTTCAAACCCTGTTTGATTTCCACAAGCCCGCCGCCTTCCTGGCCGGTTTCGACAAATACGAAATCGTATCCGGTGTCCCGTTGAACAAACACGCCGCGCACGCCATTCACCATTGTCAAGGCCGACAACGGTATGGATAAGGCTGGATATTGTTGGTCGATCAACCGTACTTCTACATATTCATTCGGTTTAAGCCGGCCCTTCGAATTTTCGACCTCGAATCGCACACGGATGGTTCGAGTCGTGGCATCCGCAACCGGGGCGATATAATCGAGTCGGGCGGTGATGGGCTCGCCGCCACGGGGAAGAACCTGCCCGTGATCGCCCTCCTGGAAGCGACGGGCTTGTTCGATGGGCAGATTGGCAAACACCCATACGTGACTGGTATCCACAATTTCAAAGAACTCATCCCCAGCCGCTACCCCCTGGCCCAGCACGATGTGTTGGCTCACCACGGTTCCGCTGAGTGGAGCCCGTAGTAAATATTTGTGCCCTTCCAGGTGACCGCCATGCTCCATTTGCCGGAGCTCTTGTTCGCTGAGTCCCATGTTGATGAGCTTTTCCCGGACGTGTTGATAGACCGCCTGGGCTTCAATCTGCTGTCCACGGTCTTCCAGAAACCGACGTTGAGAAATAATATTTTCAGCCTGGAGTTGTTTGGTTCGTTGAAAATTGCTGGTGGCCACATCCATTTTGGATTTGGCCACCAGGTATTCCTGGACCAATTCATCCAATTGCAGGCTTTCCACGGCTGCGAGCGGCTGATCTTTTTTCACCCGATCGCCTAATCGGACCATAACCTTATCCACTTGCCCGGAGATGAAAGAGGAAACTTTTGCTACATGCGCGAGATTGAGGGCGACATTTCCCGGGGCCGAGACGGAATGTGGGGTCAGCCGTTCTTTGACTTCTTCAATTCGGATACGTTGACGTGCTTGGTCAGGGACATGGTCCACGTGAAAGGGGTGTTCCTGTGAGGAGGCAAGATCGGCGGAGGATGCCGACACAGTGTGGTCCTGTGGGCTAGTTGTTGGTGACTGGGGGTCGGAACATCCCATCGGGAACAGCCCGACAAGACAAAGGACCGTGAGCCAATTCCGTGGTGTATGAATTAAATCCTTCATGATTGGCTCATTTGGACATACATCTCCTGCGACAAAAAACGATCAGACTGTTCATGGTAGCGGTGGTTCTTCCCCGGTTGGAAGTGTGATGGTGAACCTGGTGCCATTTCCTACTTGACTCTGTACATTAATTGTTCCTCCATGGCCTTCGATTATCTCCTTCACGATCGCCAATCCCAGCCCTGTTCCTCCTGATTGGCGATCCCGTGCCTGATCGATTCGATAAAATCGCCCGAAAAGGTGAGGGAGGTGGTGGGAATCAATTCCCGGTCCGGTATCCTCCACGGATAACCGGATTGAACTATTCTGAGACTCGACCCGAACGGTGACGGTTCCATCTGATGGGGTATGTCGGAGCGCATTATCCAAGAGATTGATCAGGGCCTGTTTGAGCTGTGAGGCATCTCCCATAAGAGGAGGAACAGATTCAGACTCTGTTTGCAGAAGGATACCGCCTTCGTGAGCTAATACGGCAAATGCGCTCACGACTTCTTCGACCAGAGGCGTGAGCTCAAGGGTTTGCAACACCAGGGGTGGGCGATCGCCGGCGAATTGTGCGAGGGTGAGGAGGGATTTGGTCATGGCGGTGAGTCGATCGACTTCAGCCAGGTTGGAAAGAATGGTCTCCCGGTACTCCTCTGCCGACCGTGTCCGTTGCAAGCTGACCTCAAAATTGCCTTTCATCGCCGTTAACGGGGTCTTCAGTTCATGGGCGGCATCGGCCACGAAGCGACGTTGTCCTTCGAAGACCTGCTGCAAGCGGTCCAACATGCCGTTAAAGGTGTGGGCGAGACGTTGAAATTCGTCGTAGGGTGAGCTGAGTGTGAGACGAGTGGAGAGGGTCTGACCGGAAACGGTTTCTGCCGTCTGACTCAAGGCCTTGACGGGAGACAGGGCTTCATTGGCCAATCGACCGCTTCCCCACCAGGCAAGCAGAAGTGAAATCGCGGAGGTGCCACAGAGTAGCCACGCTAACCACTGGAGGGTTTCCTCAATATTTTGCAAAGATTTTTCCGTTTGTAAAATGAATCGCCCATAGTCTTCGATGACGAGAGGAATGGAGATTCGGCGAATGGAGGAACGACCTGGATGATGAATCGTTTCGAATACGGTTTCTCCCTCGAGGACTTGGGTGATGAGTTGAGAGCTGACGGGAAGCCGATTCTCCGTGCTCTGCCCCCTCCAGAGAATACGGCCGGCGGAATCCAGAATAACGCTGTAGCGGATGGCCTGCTGTAACTCCTCTTCGTCTTCAAATTCTTCTAATTCGTCTTCTTCATGTTTCCGTTGAGAAGCCACATATACATGGTCGGCCAGCTCCACGCGGAGACTTTCCTCCTGTGCGAGTGCCACCAGTTCTCCATCGAGATGGCGGTGCAAAATTGTGGAGAGCTCCAGGTAGAGGAGCAGGCTAAAGAGGCCTAAGAGGATGACGATGAAACCTAAGGCAACACGACGTATGCGAGTACGAAAGGATTGCATGGGTCAGGCTTCCGGGATCTTTAAAACATATCCGACCCCACGCACGGTATGGATCAGCTGCGGAGAAAAGTCCCGATCCATTTTGCCGCGCAAGGTTTTAATGTGCACATCCACAATGTTGGTGACGGACTCATAGTAGATATCCCACACATGTTCGATAATGGTTGTCCGGGTCAAAACCCGGCCCGCATTTCTCATCAGATATTCCAGCAGTGAATATTCTTTGTTGGTCAGGACGATGGTCTGGCCTGCCCGTGAAACACGGTGAGTCACAGGATCCAGTTCCAGGTCCGCAATCGTGACACGAGGTGTGGGGAGGGCACTGCCCCGACGGAGAAGCGCTCTGAGACGTGCCAATAATTCGGCAAAGGCAAACGGTTTTGTTAAATAATCGTCGGCCCCGGTATCCAGACCGGTCACTCGATCTTCAATGGCCTCCCGTGCGGTCAAGAGAAGAATTGGGGTCGGGTGGCGTTTGGCCCGAAGCCGGCGGCAGACGTCAATGCCGTTCATTTTGGGGAGCATAATATCCAGAATGATCACGTCATACCGCGTGGTCTCGGTCATGGCCAATCCCATCTCCCCATCGGTGGCGAGATCCACAGCATATTGCTCTTCCCGCAAGCCTTTGACAATAAACCCGGACACACTTGAATCATCTTCCACTAAGAGAATACGCATGGATTTCCCACTGAACATAAAAATCGTTAGGGTCGGGGTTCACCGGCACATTATAGGGGAACTTGCAAAGATCCCAAAGTCGCGAAGGCCGGCGTCTCGTGCGTCTCAATCATCGATTCAGCCATTCCGGCCTTTTCAGCCGTTTCCTCTGCCCAATCACCGGGCATGGCAGCAGCCACCCTGAGAAGACTGGAAATACGAAGCTGGAAAGCGCCGTCACGAAAGTACCCACGTTTGAGCCAGGC
>JAUIKP010000362.1 GCA_030430725.1 Nitrospiria bacterium | reverse complement strand
CACTGCCCAGGCTCTGTTGGCAACCATTCCTGTCCCTCCCTTGCCGTCGTGGAATGTCCTAGACATCGGATGCGGAATTGGCCGGGTTCTTAAAGCCCTCGCCCCCCATTTTGATCATTTAGTTGGAATCGATGTTTCCTCCGCAATGATTGCCCAGAGCAGGCAATGGTTAGCCGACTATCCTCATATCCACACGTACGAAACCTCTGGGGTGGATCTTCGAGAGTTCCCTCACTCATCCTTTGATCTGGTGTATTCCTATGTCACATTTCAGCACATGCCCCGCCTTGTATTTGAACACTATCTGAGAGAAATCCACCGCGTTTTGATTCCCAATGGCTATCTGGCCTTTCAACTGCCCATAGGCCATTTTCATGATGTTCCCCTTGAAGACACCATTGGGATACGCTCGTATTCCAAGCAGGAAATTGAAGAAACCCTTCGCCGGAACGGCCTAGGCTTCCTTCAGCACCCATCATCCAACAATCCCGAGTTCGGAGAGTTCTCTGATGCTCACAGCCACCGGTTCCGGCTGGCACAAAAAATCGGTCCAATAGGCCCCGCTATCTCAATGGACTGGGACGAGTTGGAACAACCACATTTTGTCTCTCAATTAGATACCCATCTTTATGGTATTTATGCCGACGATTGTGCGTGTGCAGGCAACTATCAAGAAGGAATTCAGACGTTGCAAACCCTGATCAATAAGAATCCCGCAAATCTAGAAGGAAGGTTGCAATTGACAGCATTATTGATCGAGACCGGACAACTACCACAAGCTTTGGTCACCATGCACGAAACCATCACCCTCCACCCTGAATACGAAGAAGGCCCACGAACGCTCAGACAACTCCTCGAGAAATGTCCGAATCTACATCCGTCTAGGATCCCTTCCCTATCCACAACCAGTAAGCACTCTTCTGTCCACACATCACAAGATACTCCTGCATTAGCAAGCAGGGAATATTCAACCATAAATGCTGACCAAGAAATGCCTTATCCGCCCACCGTGTCTCTCATCAGCCAAATATGAGTGATTAACGGGCATACGTAAAATTTGACTTTCTAATAGCCTTTCTTTTGTTATAATCATGCTCACGAGTCGTAAATCTAATCCTTTATCTTTCACCACCAAACTAGGAGGAAAGCATGGCAAAAAAACCATGGGCATTGGTGTCAACATTTTTTCTGGTCATGGGAATGTCGGGCATGGCGTTAGGGAATCCGCCCAATAATGGGCCAGGTTGCGGATTAGGGAAATTAGCGTGGGAAGAAACCTCCGTCAGTAAAAGCAATATTGCCCCTCAGGTCATGATGGCCACAACCAACGGTACCTTTGGATCTCAAACCTTTGGAATCAGTTCAGGAACTTCCGGTTGCACCAATGATGGGCAAGTCTGGGCATCAGAAAAAGTGAATGTCTTTGCGGCTATTAATTTTGATAATTTGGCTCAAGAAATGGCTCAAGGGGAAGGCGAACATCTCACATCCTTGGCCACATTAATGGGTGTTCCTGTCGCCCAACAGCCCGCGTTCTTTGCCATGGCCCAGGAGAAATACACCACTCTCGTTCAGTCGGGTGAATCCTCTCCAAAAGCCGTAGTTAGGGCCATTCACGATGCCATGGTCGACCACCCTGTTTTAGCCCAAGCCACGATATCCAAGTAAACTATTTCAGGCTCCGGCTGGTAAAGCCGGAGCCTCTCCATTCTTTACCTTCCTGACATGTGGTAAACATTCTTCTACTTTTTTTTCTTATACTACTGCTCCTTCCCCTTGAGCTCAAGGCGCAGGCCCCTTCCTCTCCCTATTTGCAAGAACTCCTTCAGCAAGCCATCACGGGGAAACTCCACCAGGACCGTTACTGGCATCTGTTACTCCACTACCGACAAAATCCTTTTGGTGGCCACACCAGCGAGGTCGATGATCCGGGATTTTTCCTTGCACCAGATGGAAAAACCAATCCAGAAGCCGAATTACAAGCAACACTGACATATTTTTTTTCAAATACATTAGTTGGTCGCTCCAAGCAGCCGGCACAATGTGCATTTATTGCCCGATATCACTGGTTGAAAGAGAAACTACAGTTCCAGGACTCCAAACTTTTCCCACATCCATGTGAACGTTTTGTTAGTTGGCTTAAAGAATTGAATCCTGCCTCGATTACCTTTATTTTTCCTTCGGCCTATATGGATAACCCCGCCTCGATGTTCGGACATTCATTTTTACGGATTGATCAAAAAGGCCAAACACCAGAAACGAATATCTTAGCATATACGATTAATTACGCTGCGGAGGTCCCGCCAAATGCGGGGATTGAATTCGCGTATAAAGGGATATTTGGAGGATACAAGGGGTTCTTTTCCACCATTCCCTATTACATGAAGGTTAAAGAATACCGAGATCTTGAGAATAGAGACATTTGGGAATATCGCTTGAATTTTTCACAAAAGCAGTATCACAGATTGCTCATGCATGCGTGGGAATTAGGGAATGCCTATTTTGACTATTACTTCTTTAAAGAAAATTGTGCGTACCACATTCTCTCACTCTTGGAAGTGGCCGATCCCAAACTCCACCTGACCGACCAATTTCACTTTGCGACAATTCCAGCCGATACCATTCGCCTTCTTGCCAGACACGAAGGATTGGTTCAATCAATTTCTTATCGTCCCGCCCGCAGTACTCTCCTCAAGCGCAAAAGAGAAGCATTAACAAAAGAAGAAGCCAACCTGGTCCAAAATCTCGTTCAGGATCCTCAGACGATAAGCGAATTCGAATTTCTTCAATTACCACAAAACCGGAAAGCATTCCTTCTAGATTTCGCTTCAGACGTCTTGCGATATAAAGGGATAACGGATCAAGACAAGACTGAAGACCATAAGGCCAAAAATCGATCTATCTTAGTAGCACGCAGCCACATTCCCATCCCATCCAGCCCCTTTCCGGTTAAACCATTTTCCCTTTCTCCCGAACACGGACACCAAACGTTCAGAGTCGGAGGTGGAATCGGATGGAGAAACAATGAAATATTTGAAGAAGTCAACTTCCGAGGAGCCTATCATGATCTCCTGGACCCTGACCCAGGATACACCCAAGATGCGCAAATAGTATTACTTGATTTGCGGCTGAGGCATTATCAGCACCAGAATCTATTTCGAGTAGAGCGGTTCACATTCGCCAATATCCTCTCCTTGGCCCCCATTGATTCGTTGTTTGTTTCGCCATCATGGAAAATCAATATTGGAATGGACACCGTCAAGACATCGACCTGTGACCTCTGTTCTAATGGGAATGCCAATGCAGGAATCGGTGGAGCCCTGGAAACTCAGATTTTCCAACGAGAGGTCTTTTTTCTCTTTGGAGAGATGGATGCCAACATCAGTGGCGGGTACAAAGAAAATCACCGGGTGGGGGGAGGAGTATCTGGCGGCGTGATGGCCACTATCACTCCGAACTGGAAATGGCTCATGTCAGCAGGATATCTGTATTACCCTATTGGAGATCAATCGAATGACCTCCCTATTTCCGTGGGGCAACGTTTGACAATCGCCAAAAATTTCGCGGTGCGCGCCACATTCACCCACCATGATCGTGACGATGAAGTCCTTGCTGTTTTTCACGGGTATTTCTAACTCCCCCTAAAAAACCAGGGTTGCCAAACCCTTAATTCTCAAACACTTTAACAAAAGGATAAAGCCCAGGACTAAAACAAAAAACCAAAGCCCCCCAAAAAATATTCACTCCTGAAATTTAAGGAAAGTTCCTTCCAATGGTAATTCGCAGAAAAGTATTTGAACTCCCCAAATATAAACCACCTTTCAGTAACGATTAGTTGCATGCCTCCTAAAAACTGATATCCAAGTGCCGTTCCTGTTTCAAAATTTTTATCGTTTCTGCCCGGAATATCGGCATTTCTCAGTATTCCATTTGAAACCCCGCCTCCTATGCCCGCATACGGTCTGAACCTAGTTCCTGGATATCGCACTAGAAGATTGACCATCGATTGATAGGTGATAAGGCTGCTATCACCTTTTGTCCTCCCCAAACTGCTGACTATGGGAAAACGAATTGAATTATTATTTCCAAATGTTTCCAATTCAAGGCCCAAATATCCACTGGCAAAATGAGGGAATAACCCTACCTTAAATCC
>JAUIKP010000361.1 GCA_030430725.1 Nitrospiria bacterium | reverse complement strand
GCCCTCTGGTGCTCCAAAGATAGACGCTCCACCGGGGCGTCTCTACAAAACTGCATCATTGAAAATCAAGGAGGACAGGTATGGCCGGACGATTTAACACCTTGGTTGACAGTCCAAACCTTATGATTTTTTTGCTGCGAGATCCACCAGGACCCCTTCGCGGAGACCGAAGTCGCTGACCAGGCATACGTTAAATCCAAAGGTCTCCATAATTCTTCGTAGAATCACGGTGCCTGCCACGATGACATATTCCCGCCCGGGTTCAAGGCCTGGCATGGCCAAACGCTGCGGACCAATTGTGGTGAGGAGTTCCTGTTCCAACCCTTTGATGGTCGACAAGGTTAACTCATAATTGTGGACACGGGCCGACTCATATCGCGGCAGTCCTTGAGCCATCGCGGCAAGTGTGGTGACGGACCCTGCCGTCCCGACCAGTGGCACACCAGAAAGAGGCCCGAAGGCTTTCGACACCTTGGCCAATTCCTCATCAATACAGTCTTCAGCCTGGTGAATCTCCTGAACTGTGGGTGGATCCAGACGAAGCACCCGCTCCAATAAGCGCACCACTCCCAGATCCAACGAAATGACGGCCGGAGCCTTTCCAGAATAAGCCAGGATACATTCGGTACTGCCACCGCCAATATCCAATCCGAAAAAACTCGCCATGGCGGGTGGCAGACCAAAACGAATACCCAACAAGGTTCGGCGGGCTTCCTCTTCTCCCGTTAAGACCTCCACCTCCCATCCGGTTTCTTGAGCGACAAAAGCGAGAAAGTCTTGTTGGTTTTCCGATTCCCGTACGGCGCTGGTCGCTACGACTGCCACCCCGTTGAGCGGATATTTTGCAATCTTTTTTTCCCAATCTTTTAGTGTGGAAACCACGCGACCTATCGCGGCCGGTGATAACCGTTTGTATTGGTCTACCCCTTCCCCGAGACGCAGGATTCGCCGATCCGCATCAACAACGATCAGTTCCCCTGATGGATTCACTTCTGCCACCAATAAGCGGCAGGTTAAGGTGCCAATATCGATTCCTGCGAGTAACATGCTGTGTCTTCTCCGATCTTGAGATAGGCTCCACACATTTCACTTCACGGTCTTCCACGTCGCGAATGAACGGGACCGAACGGTGAGGTCGACATCTATACCCGAAAGACACTCAAAAGGACCAGGGCAGTGAAATCCGCCTGACTTCTTTTCCCACCGAAGATTTCTGTGTTAGGATTTTATCTTGTGCTGCATATTAATACCCATAAACTTTGGGCCTGTCACTTACAAAAGGAGAAAAGAATGGCGCAAATTCATTGCCGAAAATGCGATAAAGACGCGGACCCGATTACAGACAATCTTTTTATGGGGAAACTGGAAGAAGAAATCAAACAGAAAGTCTGTCAAACCTGCTGGAATGAATGGGCCGGCCCGGGCGGAACGAAGACCATGGTTATTAACGAGTATCAGCTGAATTTAGGGGATGAAAATGCCCGCCAAACCCTTAAGACCCAAATGCGGGCTTTTTTGAAATTGGATGACACGCCCGGCGAATTTAAAGATTACCGCCATTAATCTTTCAACATTTCCTACCAAATTTCTGAAGGGTGCGGATTGAGGCTCTTTTCTTACGGAGAACTCCTCCAGTTTTGTGTGGCAGAGTAGGAGGGAATTAGAGTGCAGCCTTCCTTGACGACAGTGTGGAGTATGCCGGTTTTCCGATTTTCTCGGGAAACCCATAGATTCTCTTCTCCAAGGAAAAGCCTCTTGATGGATGACTTGTGGCAGGTTAGGATGAACGTATGGACACACCGTTAAGCAAGGGGGTTTTCCTCATTGCCACTCCAGCGTTGCGTGATCCCAATTTCCGCCAGACGGTTGTGCTGCTCTGTGAGCATGGACCGGAAGGGGCCTTAGGCGTGGTCGTAAATCGTCCGACCGAGATGAATATTGCCGAAGTCCTGCCACAAGTTCCCGTGCTCGAAGGCCAGGAACACCGGGTCTATGCCGGCGGACCTGTTCAAAAAAACAGCTTGCTCGTCTTGTACCGTCTGAATGAGGAAGCCGAAGATACCCATGCCGTACTTGACGGAGTGTATCTCGGCGGGAATATGGAAACGCTGGAGCGCATTCTAGAAGTTCCCGGCGAGCACGAATCGTTTCGAGCGTATATGGGCTATTCAGGCTGGGGACCGGGACAATTGGAGACGGAAATGGAAAGTGGCTCGTGGCTCACCATGCCTGCCCAACCTCACCTTGTCTTCGACGAGGATTCTCAGGATTTATGGGGCGAAGTCATCCGGTCCTTCGGTGAGGACTACACGATGTATGCGCACATGCCCGTTGATCCCAATTTAAACTAACCATTCCTTGCCCCGATGCATCCTCACGCCTAAGCCCCCTCAAGCCTCAACAAGACCTAAGCCCATTTCTCTGATAAGGTCTGGTGTATGACCACGCAGACGGAGCCAGGGCATTGGCTTAAAAATTTCTGTCATCTTCTTGTCAGTCCCAAAATGCTGGTCATGCTTTTGACCGGTGTTTCTTCCGGCCTTCCTCTCCTGCTCATAGGCTCGACCCTCAAATTCTGGATGCGGGAAGAAGGGCTCGATTTAACCACCATCGGGTTTTTCGGATTAGTCGGCCTCCCCTACACCCTAAAATTTCTCTGGGCTCCTGCTATGGACCGTCTCGTGTCTTCGGCTCTTGGAAGACGACGAGGGTGGATGATGGGCACCCAGATAGCTTTGATGATCACCATCGCCTCGCTCGCATTCACTCAACCGGCAATTCATTTATCCACTCTCGCCGTTCTGTGTGTCCTTGTGGCGATTTTTAGTGCCAGCCAGGACATCGTCCTGGATGCCTATCGCCGGGAATCTCTTTCCGACGAGGAACTCGGTATTGGATCTTCCATGTTTATTTATGGCTATCGCTTGGGAATGTTAATCGCTGGAGCGTTGGCCTTATTCCTGGCGGATCAGGAGAGCCTTTCCTGGAATTCTGTCTATTTCATCATGGGTGCCATGATGATTATCGGCATTCTCACGACATGGTTTGCACCGGAACCCACCATTCCCGCACCACCACCAACATCATGGCAGGAAGCCATCACTGGTCCGTTTCTGGAATTTTTTTCCCGTCCGGGCGCTCTCATGATGCTGTTGTTTATCCTGCTGTATAAGGTCGGCGATAGTATGGCGTCAGAAATGCTCTCGCCATTTATGGTGGATCTCGGCGTCTCGAAAACCGATTATGCAATGATCGTCAAGGTTTTTGGCATGATTGCGTTGATGGCGGGAGGATTGATTGGGGGTCTGGTAGTTTATCGGCTGGGGATTGTGGCTTCTCTCTTTATTTTAGGTTTCCTCCAAATGATTTCAACGGCGGGGTTTGTCATTCTCGCCTTTACCGGCAATCACCTTCCTACGCTTACTGCCGTCATTGCCTTTGAAACCATTTCCAGTGGTCTGGGACAAACCGCGTTCGTGGCTTTTATGGCCAGTCTCACCAACAAGCGGTTTACTGCCACACAATATGCCCTCTTGACCAGCTTCATGGGCATTCCACGGGTCGTTGCCGGCTCCACCACCGGAATTCTGGCCACCTGGTTGGGATGGGAAGGGTTTTTTCTTCTGTGTACCTTCATTGCCCTGCCCGGATTATTCCTCATTCCCTATCTCCGGCGCTTGGAAGAAAACCACCAATCCCTCACTAGACAATAAGTTTTGTTGATTCCGCAAAGATGGCGTTGAGATAAGCAAGGACGATCACATCCTTCCTTCCCAATGAGGTTGACACATCGCCTCATACGCCCCATTCACCCCAAGTCGGTTAAAACGGCCAAAACCAGAAATGAGGAGTATCGGGCGGGGGCTGAATGAGTGAATGATCAAAGGTCAAATCCGGTCGCAACGCCACATGTAAAATATACGTGACCCCCTCACCTCTTCCCAGATTCATGGATGGAGAGAGGGGCAACAATACACGAAGAATCCATCCGAAATTTACCCGCATTGTCTTGCTATCTCCATATCGATAGCGAAAGACCATTCCGCCGGCCCCTTCCTCAATTTCATCAGGAGCGCCTAATTTCCCGGCCACATCCTGAATGGTGCTTTTCCCTGGCACCAACTCTTCGAGAGAGTCGGCGACCAATGGATCA
>JAUIKP010000360.1 GCA_030430725.1 Nitrospiria bacterium | reverse complement strand
GATTTGTCCTCAGAAGTCATGTGTATGGGTGGTGCATCTACCATGCTGGTGACGGCTGAAGAGTTTCGATTGAGTCCTACCCGGCTGGATTGCGTATCCGACCAGTCTCTTCCTCTCCTGATTTGGAATCAGGGACAGGAATGACATGTGTCTCAAAGCCCGGAATTGTTCGGCCCGGAGCTTGGTGCCCTATGGCATTAATCAAAGGTTGTGCTTCAAGAAGCCCATGCCGTTATGTTTGAGCCTGGACAATCGCTTGAGTTGTCTTTCACCCCGTCTGTCGGCCTCTAACCCTTTCGTTCTTGGGAGTGTTGAATAATAAAGATTCACAAGGACAAATTTGCCCAGGATGAGATGACGCATCAAAGGCTCCGGGTCGGTTCAAAAAAGCATGCCCTGAGTCTACTCGAAGGGTCCGTCCAGTCCTGCCCTGAGTCATGTCGAAGGGAAGGCCACAGCCGTTTTTACCCGCGGAGCGTACGCTGAGTACGTGAGCACGGAAAAATGGCGACCTGCCTGCACGCTTGCGCGTCGAAGCGTGCTTCAGCGCGTAGACGCGAAGCCGCTACGGCGGAGGCACGGAACGCCGCTGGCGGCATTTTTCAACAGACCCTTCTTGGATAAAAAGGCACATCGGCATGGAAGGGACGATCCTCGTCAATGATCAAAGATATTTCCTCAAGAATGAGGTATGCATTATCGAGGAAATCACAGAAAGATCGTCAGACGACCGGATAGACTTTGATTTTTGTGTTGACCAGGGGCCAAGGTGAGAAGTTAGGAACCGCAAAGACCTGAGGGCCTCAACTATTTAGAAAACTTTGGAAGGGTGATTGGAGACGATTGACAGAATGCTTGCTGGTGTCTACTGAGTCACCAGCAAGCGATGTCTTATTTACCTGGGACAGCGTCAATGGAGGCTCTGGCCTTGGCGTCACGTTCGCAACTCTTCGTAGCGATCATGCGTTGACCATCAGTCGCATCACTAGGTATCCGTGAAATACAGGCTTCAAGGGTGTCGCCTTGCGTGCCGGTAGAGACTCGGGTCGGTCCTGTCGTCACGGCTGTGGCTTCCGCGTTTGACGATGATGAAGCTGGAGAAGCGGCAGAGCCACTTGCACCGGTTGCGCCGCCATTCATCTCAGCGCAGCCCATGGTCAAGGTTGCGAGGCCGAAGGAAGCATAGAGGAACATTGTTGAAAATGGTTTCATTGGTCGAACCCCTCCTCAATGGATAAACAAGTCGCGAAATATACTTGAGACTCCCAAAAAAAACAAGGTGCGGAGGGCAAAATCTTCTTTACCGCATCTCTTCCGCGTATGAGTTTGTCTTGACTGGTATAGGGTTTATTGCTACGGTAAAATTTTTCTCCCCACGTGCATAGAACGGGCGGAATTATTCATGGCATACCTCATTGCTCGGCTGTTCCAGGGTCAACCTAGGAGCCAAGGTCAAGTGTTGTGACCTTTCAAGATATTATTCTCTCCCTTCATCAGTTTTGGAAATCCCACCACTGCATTTTGACTCAGCCGTATGACACTGAAAAAGGGGCTGGGACGTTTAACCCTGCGACCTTTCTTCGCGCGATCGGCCCTGAGCCGTGGCGTGCCGCGTATATTGAACCCTGTCGAAGACCAACCGATGGACGATACGGAGATAATCCGAATCGTCTTCAACATTACTTTCAATATCAGGTGGTGTTGAAACCGGCTCCTGCGGATTCGCAGGATCTGTATCTCCAAAGTCTTGCCCATTTGGGATTAGATCCCTATCAACACGACATTCAATTTCTTCAGGATGACTGGGAGTCTCCCACGTTAGGGGCTTGGGGTTTGGGATGGGAGGTCCGGCTGGATGGAATGGAGATCACGCAATTTACCTACTTTCAAGAGATCGGGGGGTTGGAGTTAGATCCGGTCACGGTGGAATTAACCTACGGGTTGGAACGCATTGCCATGTATTTGCAGCAGGTCGACAACGTGTATGACCTGATGTGGACAGATGACGTTCGATACGGCGAACTCTATCATGAGTCCGAAGTGCAGTTTTCCGTCTATAACTTTGAGGCGGCGGATGTAGATTTGATTCAGACCGGTTTTGATCGTTACGAAAAGGAATGCCAACAGTTGCTGGAGCATCCACGTAATCTGGTGTTACCGGCCTACGACTGCTGTATGAAATGTTCTCACCTCTTTAATTTGTTGGATGCGAGAGGGGCGATCAGTGTGGCCCAACGGACAGGCTACATCGGCCGGGTTCGAAACCTTGCCAGGAAATGTGCCCAAGCCTATCTCGGTCAGCGGGAACAGATGGGGTTTCCACTCTTACGGCACGCGGCGGCTTCCGGCCGTCCTCATAGAAAACAAAAGATTATTTGAATCGATGCCCCGATGCGGGCCCGTGGCAAATACGCGTATGGCACCATCAAGAACAATTCGGAAAAACGCCAAGGCTAAGTCTGTCTCGAAATCGCGGCCAAAGATTGTGCCTTTTTTGTTGGAAATTGGGACGGAAGAATTGCCCTCGGCCGTTCTGCCCCAGGCATTGGAAGACCTGGCTAATCTCGGGCAACGATTCTTTGTGGACAATCGGTTGAAGTATGAGTCCCTGAGGACTGTTGGCACCCCACGGCGCCTGGCCTTGCTGGTCAAAGGAGTCGAACCGCAGCAAGCCTCTCTGACTCAGGAAATCTTGGGCCCACCGGTTTCTGCAGCTTTCGATGCTTCGGGACAACCCACCAAGGCGGCATGGGGGTTTGCCAAATCTCAAGGGGTGTCCGTTGACCAGCTTCGTATTCAAGAAACCCCAAAAGGTCCCTATATGGCGGTCGAAACGCATCAACGTGGCCAGTCGGCGAAACGGGTGATCACGGAGGCGTTTCCGCAAATTTTATATAAATTGGCCTTTCCGAAAGCCATGCGCTGGAATGCCTCACGCGCAAAATTTGGTCGTCCGGTTCGCTGGGTGGTCGCATTGTTAGGGGATCAATCCCTCACCTTTGAATTTGCCGGAATTCAATCCAGCGCCATGACAAGAGGCCATCGATTTTATCGGGCAAAAGGCAAAAAGCGGGGGCAGACGTTTCCTCTCACCACCGCCAACAATTATATCGAGACCATGAAGCGACTGGGGGTCCTGGTTGATCCGGAAGAGCGCCGGCGCGTCATTACGCAGGAAGTCTCTGTGTTGGCCAAATCTGCTAAAGGCCAGGTTGATCCCACGTATCGGGATGAGCTGATTGAGGCCGCAGTCTTCGGCGTGGAATACCCTCACACCATTCTCGGAACGTTTCAGAAAGAGTTTTTAGCGGTTCCCAAACCGGTCTTGATCTCATCGATGAAAGAACACCAAGGGTTTTTCTCGCTGATGACCAAGGATGGCGCGCTCCTTCCAAAGTTTATTGCGGTGACGAATATGCCGTGGGGAAATACCCCGCTCATGACGAAAGGGAATGAACGTGTCCTGGCCGCCCGCCTGAGTGACGCTCAACATTTCTTTAAAGAGGATTCGAAACGCCCGCTGGTTGAACGCGTGTCGGCGTTAGAAGGCGTTCTGTTTCATCTCAAGTTGGGAACCGTTCGTCAAAAAGTGGAGCGGGTGGGTCACCTGATCGGATGGATGGCTGAGCAGATTGGCCGACAAGATCTGGACGAGGTGTGTCGACGCGCTGCTCTTCTGGCCAAGGCGGATTTGACAACCGGAATGGTTGGAGAGTTTCCCACCCTGCAAGGGGTGATGGGGGAAGAATATGCCAGGCACGATGGCGAACCCCCGGAAGTCTGTCGCGCTCTTGGGGAACAGTATTTCCCCCGTTTCCCAGAGGATCAGTTGCCGTCTGCGCTCCCTGGTGTCCTACTTGCGGTGGCCGACCGGTGTGATTCCATCGTGGCATTTTTTGCGGCCGGCATGTCACCCTCCGGCTCGGAAGACCCGTTAGGGTTACGTCGGGCCGCATATGGGTTGGTGCGAATATTCGCCGAAACGCCACTCCGGTTGAATATCACCTCCGTCGTGAATCGGGCATTGGAAATCTTAGAGGGCCAAGGTGGGCGGGTGCGTGGCACTCCGCAGACCGGGTCAGAAGTGGTGGCATTTGTCCTCGAACGGTTTCGATTTTATGGCAGGCAACATCTGGGATTACGGGACGATATCATGGAGGCG
>JAUIKP010000359.1 GCA_030430725.1 Nitrospiria bacterium | reverse complement strand
GTATTCGAGACCATTGGCATCATTGGCTTGCTTGGGCTTGTCGCCAATAGCCTGTGCCTTTTGTTGCTCTGGCGTCATCGGGCCGATGATATCAATATGAGCTCGGTCTGGTTATGTTCCCGTAACGATATTATTGCGAATGTGTCGGTGCTGTGTGCCGCCGTGGGGGTATGGCTCACCGGTTCAGGGTGGCCTGACATTCTCGTGGGTTTGGCGCTCGCCGTTCTGTTTCTCCGATCGGCGCTATTCGTCTTGCGTGGGGCTATGAGAGAGCTTCAAGTGAACCATCAATCAACTTAACCTTATCCCTCGCAGCCAATGCCCCATTGAATCTCCCTCATTGCTGGCTGCTCCACCTGGAACAAATCCTTCACTATTGATTGTCCGAGCGAAATCGAAGCGGTAAACCTTTGTGGGTCTGTTGAAAAAAGCGGCCAGCGGCGTTCTCGCCATTTTCCCGTGCTCACGTACTCCTTGTACGCTCCGCGCGCAAAAATGGCTGTGGCCTTCCCTTCGACATGACTCGGGGCAGGACTGGACGGACCATTCGGAAAGACTCAGGACATGCTTTTTTGAACCGACCAGAGGCCTCTGAACTTCAAATTCGCCTTGGGGGTTTTTGCCCATGGAGAACAGTATTATTCAACACTCCCTTTGTGTCGGGCATAGCGAGCACCGGGTCACCCGTTCCGGCCTGTGAGACATGTGCGGCCTGATCTCCGACATGCGTCAACTCTAGGCTGTCCACGAACAACACGAGCCTCGCCCAATTCTGCCCAAAAAAGTGTCCTGTCATCGGACACGAAGGTGTCTGGGAACCTCTCCGGCTCACTTGGGTTTCGCCGATGCCCCTGTTTTAGGTGGGCATTGGCAAACAGGATCCTGACAATCGCTCTATTCTGCCAGGAAACGGACGGGGTGTGGTCTCTCTTGGCATTGCCCTCGAAATTTCGAGGCCTTGTATGGGTACCCAGGCGAGACCATTCCCATTCATTGCAAGGATTCCGCTATTCATTTGCTGATGATGGGAACCGACGAAGAGTCGTGGGTTGTCCATGAAACATTTCAAGGTCTGAAAAATCCATGATGAACACAAGCCAAAACGTATTGACCAGACGAAAAAGCTCTACAGGAGCCGACAAAACCATTCTCATTTTGTTGATTATCAACAAGGGACAATCCATTCTGTGGATAATGCATTTTTAGAAGATCATGATGAGGCTTTGAAGAATCTTCAGAGATCAACTAAATCAAAAAAGTCAAGATAAAATTGGCAATCTACCTTTACGACTACGCCAAAATTTTATCACCCCTATATACGGTATACAAAAATATTTTTCATACAATGCACAAAACATGGGCATTCTGCTCATTTCTTGATTAATCCTTCAAAAAAGCACCGGCCTTTGCCATTAACCACCAAGTTATCCACAAAATTTGTGGACGGCATTTTCCCCTTCTGGTCTGTATTTTGCCAATGACAATAACGGGACATTTTTTTTATTCCTCCGCGCATGATCTCGTCATGATATGGTCTCTATAGCAACCACCACTCCCTGATTTACAAGGATTTTTCATTCACGCATGGCCCGTGTACTTCAACAGGTTCCCGAATCACCAACCTCTCTCGACATTCGGATCGTGACCTATAACATTCACCGGTGTTGCGGGATGGATCGTCGTATCATGCCCAGACGCATTGCGGAGGTGCTGTCGGACCTGCATCCGGATGTCATTGCTCTCCAGGAAGTCCTTGGGCTTGGCCCCAAGGGCCGTGGACAGGACGAACTGCTTGGTGCATTGATGGGAATGGGCTGGGTGATGGCCTCTGCCAGGCTGCGTCGCGGATATCCATTTGGCAATATGATTTTGAGCCGATTCCCCATTGTCAGTGATGCGCAACATAACTTAACCTGGAGAAACCGACGGGGCCGATGCTGTCAACGCGCCGATCTCCAGCTGGGCAATCAGACCTTACATGTCTACAACGTGCATATGGGGACCGGTTTGCGGGAACGCCAGTATCAAGCGGAGCGCCTGGCCGAGATTCTGGACCAGCATCGAGGGGCCGGTCCGAAAGTCATTCTTGGAGATTTCAACGAATGGGGGCGCGGTGTAACCACCGATATCCTGACCCCACGGTTTCAGAGCCTGGACATACGCCCCTTTGTCAAACGGCGCCGAACCTACCCGGGGTTTTTGCCCCTGTTGCATCTCGACCATATATTTTATGAAGGCCGGATTGACGTGGATCATGTCCATCTTCCCAAATCTCGTGCAGCACTGGTTGCCTCAGATCACCTGCCACTCGTCGCAGACCTTCGGATTCATTTCTAACATGTAAACCTACTTACGATCACCTCTCGGTCCGATCAGTTTGCCTCCCCGATTTTTTTCGAGCTTGTGCAGCTCTCCCTATCAACAGAAATACAGACAGGAGTTTCCAAAGAAATCCGGACCGGGACACAGAGCCACCCCCTTCGTTTTGAAATTCTTCCTGAATCGATCACAATTCTATTTTTGTTGTGGAAACCACACAGCCGATTTCAAGTTAAGAAAAATTGTCGTGATTTAGATCAATTTGTCTTTGACTTCAGAATCGAGGAATCCATCTTAATGAAATTGATGAAAATAGGGAGGTTTTGAGCATAAAACACTGTCTTGAGATTTGATGAAATTCCTATTGGATTCAATTCCCCCCCTTTGACGTTTCCCACCAGTGAATGAAGTAGTAGGTGTTTGGCACGCCTTATGCGATATGAAAGCCTTATTATGAAATGGCCACAGAATCGGAATCTCTACACTATGATTGGATTGAGGTGAACATGACCAAATCAATCGGCATAATTTGCATGCAGGATGCAATCAACGCCGCGAAAAACATACTCGGCAGACTCTCCCATTCCAGCACCTTTTCTCACGGCGGCCGAGAGGACGATTCCTACTACCGAATTCCTCTCGTCGATGAGAGCAATCAAGGCACGGACGGCCCTGCCGAGGAAAATTCCAGAAAGGCCTGTCAGGGTATCTCACCTCCCACAGCCGTGCCCCTGCCAGCCGACTCTCAAAAATAGAGCAGCAAGCCAGGTATCTCTCCAAACGTTAGCAATCACGTGTCCAACCCATTCAATACAGTGGGGTACCCCAAGAAGACCTGCTAATTGGTAGTGGACCGGAAGAACGCAGTGACCGCATAATTCCCGTGTGACTATGAGTATTTAGAGAAGAATAAAATCCTTTTTTTTATATCCACGTGATCTGGAACAGACTTCATAACCCTCTCGACTTCCTTCATCATTGGTATTTCCTTCTATCGTTTCAAAGGCATCACGGGTAAAAGCCGTCGCCAATCCCGTATGTGTCCAATCCGTACTGCTTCTTCTCACTAAGAAGATGCTTGTGCCGGACAAATATTCTCTAGAGACATTTTCTCCGGTTAAAGCTGACTCTTTCATGAAAAGTCCGGCTTCTTTCCCTTGAGCAGCCAGAGAATCACACGAAGGAGAACCTTGAATAGGCATTGTCATTCCTAGCGTTTCAGCGGCCTGCTTCAGAATAAATGTGACGAATCCGGCACACCATGGAAATTCGGCCCCATCATGTCCTTTCATATACACACGCACCCACGGCCCACGATTTTGTCCACCAACCTCAAGAGGATGCTGTGCCAAATGGGCTTTGGCATACTCGAGAACCATAGTCGGAAATGTGTGGTTTGCAGAACGGATGGGAGTCAGCACCTGTAACAGTGGGGCAACTAGTTCCTGAAATGTGGCCGCATTCACAATGCCACTGGTTCCCAACCCTCGATCTTCTTGAAATTGTTGAACCCTTTTTTTTGTCACTCCACCAAAATCTTCATCTATCACCAGGCCGAACCCATGAAATTGCAGCCATTCCTGGACACGCCTGGCGGCCATTCCTCGTGCACCTTTTTTTACTGAATTTTTCAATTCAACTTCTTTTTGTATCCACGAAGCGAGTTTTTCTTCTCCAAGTAACACACTCATCATTACCGCCTCTATAGTCTTTCTATTCTTTCTATTGAAAATTCTAAAAATGGTTTCACGGTACGGTTCTTCCAATGTTTTGACTCACCACTGTAACGTCATATCGGGATCGGGGCATTTCGGTAGCGGCTTACAAATGAATGCCAGGATATAAATACTGTTGTCAGGAACGCTGGCTGT
>JAUIKP010000358.1 GCA_030430725.1 Nitrospiria bacterium | reverse complement strand
TCATCGCTATCACTGCTACCTGCTTAATTGCCTCAAGCAATTATGTGATAAACGAAGTCCTCGATGCGCCTTATGACCGTCTCCATCCAGTGAAAAAGGATCGGCCCGTTCCTTCCGGGAAGGTCAAAACCAGTTGGGCTTGGATGGAATGGTTCATATTGGGGGCCTCTGGGATCGTTCTGGCTTTTTCCCTAAATACGTATTTTGGAACAACAGCCCTGTTATTTTTGGTAAGCGGCCTATTTTACAATATTCCCCCGATACGGACCAAAGATCTACCCTATTTGGATGTGCTTACGGAGTCTCTGAATAATCCCATCCGGTTATTGCTCGGGTGGTTTGCGCTTGTAACCGAAAGCATCCCTCCGCTTTCGCTTGTGTTGGCCTACTGGATGGTTGGCGCATTTTTTATGGCAACCAAGCGATTTGCCGAATTTCGGCGTATTGATGATCCGATACGTGCACGGGGGTATCGAAAGTCGTTCGGGTATTACACCGAAAATCGTCTATTACTGAGTATGTTCTTTTATGCGATGGCTTGTTCATTTGTATCTGGAATATTTCTTGTCCGATATCATATGGAATTGATACTTTTTGTCCCTATTGGGGCGGGATTTTTGACGTACTATCTTAAAGTTGGCCTGCTGAAGGATAGCCCTGTTCAAAATCCAGAAAAATTATACAAGGAAGGTGGATTTGTAGTGTATGTTGGTTTGAGCACATTGCTCTTTCTCCTACTTATGTTTTCTGATATCCCATTTTTGTATGAGTTGTTTAATGTTAATCCAGCCATCATTCCACCTCTTTGGACTCTTGGTGGAAAGTAAAAGCCCTTATCTGTCTAGCCAAAAGATTGCAGGATACCCAAGGCATGGATTGGTGCGCGTATTTTTTTTTGCGATGGACAAGGTAACCGCCAAAGATTCCTACAGTCTTATGGAGGAATTCCGAAGAATTCAACAAAACTGTGTGACACGCATGCCCATATCATGTATTGAAGAAAATTGAAGCTGTTTGGGTGTGCCATGCCTCCCGGAGAAAATTCCTGCATACACGAGATGATTCCTTCACAATCCTGGAAGCCTTATTGCCACGGGGTGACAACTCTTTCTCAATGGCTGCTGAAATTGTGGAGGACCGATATCGAAATAAGGAAGGGGCTTCAATATGAGGAAACGTTGGACCACGAATATGTAGGCCATTTGTGACACAGGGCCTTCCAGGCGTGTGGAGGCATCAGGAGTTCTGATTATGAGTGAGTGTGAGGGGGAAATAAAAATGATGAGATTGCAAAGGGGAAAATTACGAACCGTCATTGAAGGAAAAATTGGAGGAAGGGCCCGTTTAGGAGCTGTCTGTTTTTCAGGAAATCTTACTGGAAATGGATATGTCAAATGGGTGAGATGAGTCGGCGAGACATCTCCAGGGCCAGGTTTGGCTTCTTTATTCTTCAGATTGGGTTGCTGATTTGGGCTGGTTGGGTCAATCAGGATTGGATCAGTACCGATGGGATTTCTTATATCAGAATTGCCCAATATTATGCTTCCGGACAATTCGATTTGGCGGTTTCCGGTTATTGGGGGCCCATGTTGAGTTGGATCATGGTCCCGTTGCTCGGTTTTGTGGAAGAACCGTTATCCGCTGCGCAGATGGCCATGGCCCTATCGGCGATTGTGTACCTTGCGGGCTGTATGGCGATCTTCCGGATTTTGGGGATCGGATCCTCCGGGGTCCTTGTGGCTCTCGGGATCGTTGCATTTTTCAGCGTCCACTGGGCGGTTCAGGGGATCACCCCGGACCTCCTGATGAGTGGAATTCTTTGTCTGGCCATAAGCCGAACTTTACATCCGGATTGGTGCGACAGGCCCTTCGTTCAATTTTCTGCTGGGGTCTTATTCGGCGCTGCCTATTTAGCGAAAGCGCCTGGGTTACCATTTGCATTCCTTTTGATTATGGCGGCAGGATTGTTATGGACCGTTTCTCAACAGACCAGCCCGATGCGGGCTCTACGTAGCGCTACGATTTCCTTTTTGGGATTGATGCTAATCGCTGGGCCTTGGATTTTCGTATTGTCCCTCAAATATGAAAGACCGACGTTTTCAACAAGTGCAGGAATTAGTCATGCCGTCATGGGTCCGCCTGGCGTAGGGCGAGGACATCCTACTTTTTCTGACTTTGTTATTCCTGAACAGGGCCGACTTTCATCCTGGGAGGACCCTATCTCGAAAAAGTACTCTCACTGGAACCCGCTTGAGAGTACAGAAAATTTCCGTCACCAACTGAGAATCTTTCATGGAAATGTGATAAAAACCATACGCCTGCTAAAGAATTTTGACTGGCTTGGTATCGGACTGGTCTCGGTCATATTCGGTTTCCTGTTTCATGTTCCATGGAGAAAGAATATCCGGTCGGATCGCTGGCGGTGGGCGGCGATATTCATCGGGTGTCTTGTAGTGATATTTTTGCCGGGTTATGGAGGAGAAAAAAGATATTATTATTCCGTCTACCCGTTTCTTCTTGGTGGAGGTTTGGGCTATGTGGGGCATCTGGCCAAGAGTTGGTCCGGTCAGGAGAAACTTCTTCATATTATGGCATTGGTCCTCGTTTCCTTCTCATTTCTCTTTCCCCTCGCCAACGGATCCTTTTTCCCCCAGAGACCCAGTTATCAGGCGGCCAAAATTCTAAAAGAAAAACTGAACCAACTCCATATCAGCGGCCCCATTGCCTCGACAAGCCGGCTAGAAAATATTGATGCCTATACCGCCTTCCTGATGCAAGTGCCCTATCATGGACGGTCGGAAAGGTCTCAAACCGTCAATGAGGTGGAATCGTCTCTTGCCAAAATCATCATCGTCGACGGAGGGACTTTGGCGGATGAAAATCTTCATAACGATACGAGTTTCATCAGCCTGGATGAAAAAATGTTCGATTCTCTCGGGAAGGATTCCTATTCTGGAGTAAAAGTCTACATCAACACAAAAATATAATTTGGCCTATTGAAAGTATATTTTCTGCGTCCCGTTTGGAAATGTTGGCGGCTTCAGAATCTGGAGAAACTTGGATAACCACAATCGGCCCTTCCAATTAGAGCACAAATTCTTCTGGTAATATTTAAGAATTCTACATCCCTTTTTAATGCAAAACTTGATGATACACTCGGTCATCGCCCCCTGGTGATCGCTGCAGACGGATTGAAGTTAGGTGACGGGTGTATAGGTCAATCACCGAAACATAAATCGGAGCATGAGTAGTCCTGTGACTCTCATCTGGATGGTGGGGACATAATAACGGAGAGGGCGTTATGATCGCTAAGAATGCCTTTGAATGGAAGGGATTGTGAGTGGTCTATGCGGATTCCTCTGACGGCAATCAAATCCGGCCCGCTTTGGTGCACAAGGGTTAGCGCATTCGACTTAAGAAATTCTTCCAAAATTTCTGCATCGCGTTCCTCTTGGTCTGGTCGAAGATTCGCATCCATGCCGACCAGTAACGGTGCATCAGGAGAAACGAAACGCCTAATGCCTGCGGTAAGCTGTTTAAACTGTAGAGCTCTGGCCTTAATGCTGGCTTCTCCCCGACCTGCGTCCATATGACTATTCAATACCCAAAATGTTGCGAATTGAACAAGCTGGAAACCCTTCGAAAAGAAATCGTCGGCTTTATTCAGGTCGGTATTCCAGCCTGCAAAGGCCTCATAGGGTTCTGAATGGACAGACTGAGGTTGTTCACGAGCAAGCATCAGGAGTCCGGGGCTCAGACAGATGTGACATATGGCTCGAAGTGGCCACCAGTCACCACCACCACCTTCGGTGAACAATGGGTGATTTGCCCAGACATGTGTGGTGTATTGGGCGAGTTGTGCCGGACGGACAAAGGCTTCTTGAAACAGCACAAGATCGAACTGGGAGGCTAGATCTCCAATGCATGCGACCTCTTCTTCAGTATGGGCCTCACTCGAGAAGAATGAGTCGGAAAGAAGGCGGTCATGAATATTAAATACCAAGACCGAGACCCCATGGCTCACTGTTGTATCAGGAAGATCCGCTTCGGAGAGGCCCGCTTGCTGTTGCCATTCCAGGCGACATGGTTCGGTTAATGTGGGTTTCGTTTCAAACTTTCCCATGCAAGCACTCACCATAGTGAGGGCCATCACGGGTAACACAACCAATCCACACTCCCAGCTTGTTTTGAATAT
>JAUIKP010000357.1 GCA_030430725.1 Nitrospiria bacterium | reverse complement strand
AAAGAGGTGTTTCATCGACTTGACCAAGGAGGTGCACCATGGACAAGCAAGAGCGTAAATATGAATCTAAAAAACCAAGCTCTCCCAAAGAATCAGAGGACGTTCAGGCTGATCCGAATGTTGCGGAGACCGGCCAACGTCTAAAAGAAGAAATGGATGAGCTGGTCGATGAAATTGACAAAGTTCTAGAGGAAAATGCGGCTGAATTTGTCAAAAATTATGTACAGAAAGGTGGAGAATAAATGCGAGAGGTTCGTTGATTTCTAAAAATTCGTTTCTGCCATTTTGTTCTCGCCAGCCATCCTAACGCCTTTGCCGTTCTCGGTTCTTCTCAGATTCTATTCCATTGGGTGTCTTCCGATCTTGCAACCTTTCACAGCGTATTTTGCTGGTTTAATTCGACAAAATGTCCTTCTTGAATGACCTGTCCGTTCATGGAGAAATTAAGCCTCTTCCTTTTGTGCTACTCAGGATATAGTGCGCCGATTACCGTCCATGGGAGGAAAAGTCGGAGCATTTTTCTCTATTTTTTGTTATGATTTGTCGGGAATGTACTGAGACAAATTGATGAAAGACTAAAAAATGGGCGTGATGCATTTGACCGATATTGTACAACTAATGGATCAGGTGAAAGCTTATTATCCAGAGGCCGATACTGATTTTATCAGACGAGCTTACGACTATTCCGCGAAAGCTCATGAAGGTCAAACTCGACGAACCGGCGAGCCTTATGTCCAGCATCCTCTAGCGGTCGCTGGGATTTTAACTTTTTTAAAATTAGACGTCCCTGCGATTGTCGCTGGTTTGTTACATGACACCCTCGAAGATACTGTGGCGACGAGAGCCGAGTTAGAAAAAGAATTTGGAAGTGACGTGGCTCGTTTGGTTGAAGGCGTCACAAAAATTGGGCAGATTCCCTTTAAAACCGATGAAGAGAAGCAGGCGGAAAATTTCCGAAAAATGGTTCTCTCTATGGCTGATGATATTCGAGTGGTGTTTATCAAGTTAGCCGACCGATTGCATAACATGCAGACACTTGAGGCTTTGGCGGACGAAAAACGGAGAAAAATTGCACAAGAAACAATGGAAATTTATGCACCGTTAGCTAACCGGCTTGGAATGAGTTGGATTAAGCAGCAGCTAGAAGATTTGTGCTTCCAATATTTGGAACCCGATGCCTGGTCTCACTTAAAGCTACGGTTGGCCAAAAAGGACGAGGAGCGACAGGAATATATCCAATCCCTGATTCACCTGGCTCAACAGGCCCTTTTGGACGTAGGGTTGCCAGGACAGATCGATGGACGTCCCAAGCATCTCTTTAGCATCTACCAGAAAATGGAGCGCCGGTCCGTATCTTTTGACGAAATCTTTGATTTGACAGCGGTTCGTATTGTGACGGATACCAAAATGAATTGTTACGCCATTTTGGGATTGCTGCATTCTATTTGGCCTCCCGTCCCTGGTCGCTTTAAAGACTACATCGCGACTCCACGTTCGAACTTGTATCAATCGTTACACACGACGGTTGTTGGCCCACAAGGAGAGTATGTGGAATTCCAAATCCGGACGGCGGATATGCATCGAATTAATGAATACGGTGTGGCGGCCCATTGGCTCTATAAGGAGCCTGGCAAAGTTGGGGAACGGGACGAACAGGTATTCAACTGGCTCAGACAGTTTGTGGAATGGCATAAGGATCTTGCCGATAACCGCCAGTTTATGGATTCGGTTAAATTGGATTTATTTCATGATGTTGTGTTTGTGTTTACCCCAACGGGGGAAGTGCGGGAGATCCCTGTCGGAGCTACTCCATTGGATTTTGCATATGCGATTCATACGGAAATCGGAGATCATTGTGTCGGGGCGAAGATTAATGGGAAGTTAGTTCCTCTCCGTTATCAATTAAACAGTGGGGATATGGTAGAGATTCTGACTTCCCCCTCGCAGGTGCCTCATCGGGGATGGTTGAAATTTGTCCGAACCTCACGGGCCAAAACGAAAATCAAACATTGGTTTAAAGTTGAAGAGCAAAAGCGGGCACTGGAACTTGGGCAACGGCTGTTGGAGCAAGAATTTCGGCGACACAATCTTCCTGTTGCACAATCTTTGAAATCTGATCGCCTTTCATCAATGGCTAAGGCTAAGGGCAGTGAAACGGTGGAAGAATTGATTCGACAGGTTGGATTTGGCCGTTTGTCTCCTGATCAAATTGTCAGTCACTTTTACGAAAGTGCTGAACAAGGGCCTCCGCCCCTCACGAAGGGCATCCCTCACTCTTATCAGCAAAAGGTCCCTGGACTTCTTCGAGAGGGTTCTGTGAAGTTTGGGGGAACCAAAGATGTGTTGATGCAACTCTCCAAGTGTTGTAAGCCTGTTCCTGGTGAGCCCATTCGTGGATATATTACCCGAGGGCGGGGGTTGACTATTCATGCGATCGATTGTCCGAACTTTCAATCATTAGAATGGGATCACAATCGTTTGGTGGAGGTGGAATGGGATTCGGAGCTTGACGGCACGCATTCAGTTGAAGTGTCCGTTTTGACCATGGATCAAACTGGAGTGTTGGCTAAGGTTTCTGCTGGAATTTCTCAGTGTCAAGCCAATATTACCAGGGCAGAGATATCTACCAGGGAGGATCGAAAAGCCGTTTTGGACTTTGTCATCGAAGTGAAAAATACTGCGCATCTTGAACTTATACTACAGGAAATTCAAAGGGTTGACGGCATTCTTTCTGCAAAGCGAGTGCGAGGATGGTAAAGGGGAAGGTGAGGGGCAATTAAGAGGGCTTATGGTTTTTGGGAGGCAAAGAGATGTTTAATCGGCTTCCAGGTAGAAGTTGAAGCTTTTCTGCGACTCCGGCATTGAGTTCAAGTACCTGCCATGACTGTTTAAACGAATAATGGCGTGGGCAATGGTCATCTGCCCTCGTACAGATAGGGACGTTTGCTTCAATGTGGATGATGGTTCCCTTCTTGTCCAACCATAATATATCAAGTGGGATCTTTGTGTTCTTCATCCAAAAGGTCCAATACCCCAATTTTGGAAAAATAAATAGCATACCATGATTCTCCTCCATGGACGTCCGGTACATCAGGCCTTGAGCTCTTTTGTCTAGTGTATCTGCCACCTCTGCAAAGATCATTGCTCCCTTGGGCGTTGTGATGCTTGCAAGTCCGTTATCCTGTCGGTCACTTATTTCATCAAAAGCATGTATGTGAGATCCAATAATTAAACTCATGCCTAAGCAAAATGGCACGATGACCTTCCAAGGCCAACAATGAAAGTTCAGTCCGCTATTAGGCTGGCTTTGTAAGAGTAGGAGAGGGCGTTTCATGAGAGAATCCATATTTTTTGTTTGTGAATGTGGCGTGAGGAGAGTGGATTTGTCAAATAAGACTGTTTCCGATCTTATCACCTAAAAGGCCGCAAGAGGGTCTTGACCAGACCATCTTTGGAAATTATAATAATTCGTTTACAAGAATAGTGAATTTGTTCTGCTCCTGTTTTTTTGAACAAAATACGAATGTTTTTGTTGATGATCTGTACATGCAGGGGCTAATTTCTGCCTTGTTTGTCTTCACTTCAAAAAGATCTTCATCTTAATAATTTCCATGATGTAATTCCAAGCGGTTCAAGCAGAAGACGGTCCTACTCACTCAAAGGGCAGGTACCCAAGCGGTCAACGGGGGCAGACTGTAAATCTGCTGCCATCGGCTTCCAAGGTTCGAACCCTTGCCTGCCCACCATGACTGATTGAAAAGGACGGATTTAGTAGTTGCGACGAGATGTCTTGTGAAAAGAAAATTTTCTCAATATCAATATTTAAGGGTTAAATCAAGCTGCGGGCGTAGCTCAGTGGTAGAGTTCCAGCCTTCCAAGCTGGCTGTCGCGGGTTCAAATCCCGTCGCCCGCTCCATTGTTATTGGGTGGGCTTAGAATTTGGTGTGCCTGTTTGAGGTGAAGATCTTCTCGAGGGTGATAGGGCCCATGTAGCTCAGTTGGTAGAGCACGTCCTTGGTAAGGACGAGGTCACGCGTTCGATCCGCGTCGTGGGCTCCAGCAACAATTCGATTGAGAAAAATAGCGTAGCATTTTAAGGAAAAGGTAGGGCATGGCGAAGGCGAAATTTGAGCGGAAGAAGCCGCATGTCAATGTGGGGACGATCGGGCACGTTGACCATGGGAAGACGACCCTGACGTC
>JAUIKP010000356.1 GCA_030430725.1 Nitrospiria bacterium | reverse complement strand
CTCAGCACAACTCCAACCGTGAACTCATCGGCCAGGGAATCGGCAATATGATCGCAGGTCTTTTTGGGGGCTTGCCAGGTGCCGGTGCGACGATGCGGTCCGTGGCAAATATCCGATCCGGCGGGCGAACTCCAATTTCCGGTGCCTTGATGGGGCTTGTGCTGTTAGCCACATTGTTGTGGTTGGGTCCGCTGGCCGAAAAAATTCCGCTCGCGGTTCTGGCAGGCATCCTGTTGAAGGTCGGAGTGGATATTATTGATTGGCGATTCTTGCAACATATCTGGGATGCCCCGAAGACTGATGTGGGCATTATGATTGTGGTCTTTGTGATCACCGTGGCGGTGGATTTGATCACGGCTGTGGCGGTGGGTGTCGTCCTGGCGAGCTTACTTTTTGTCAAGGAGATGTCTGATTTGCAATTGGCCAATATGAACGTCATCACGGAGGTGCATGATGAATCCCCGCTGACCCCTGAAGAGGTTGCCGTGATGGAGCGCAACACCGGGAAGATTTTGCTGATCCATGTGGATGGTCCGATGAGTTTTGGGTCAGCCAAAAACATGGTGCGTCGTTTGGAGACCGTGCCGGGTTTGCGAAAGTTTACCAGTTGTGTGTTGGATTTATCGGACGTGTCGGCAATCGATGGGACGGCCGCATTAGCGATTGATGATATGCTGCGTATCATTCGCGCCCATAAACAGCATTTGTTCTTTGTGGGGATGCAACCTCATGTGATTCAAGCGTTAGAAGGGTTCCGTGTGCTCTCCCATATTCAACCGGGTCATCGCTATGCCCAGCGATTGGATGCGTTACAACATGCGGCGCAAGCCGCCGGCTCCACTCATCCCGATGATCGTTCATCCAATAAGACATTGTCGGCATCTGACGTTCCCCCCCATGGCTGAATCGCCATCAATTTGAGGGCCGATCTCGCGCCTTCTTTTCATGACACACAGAGGAGGAGAGACGATGTGGTGCTGTCCCCCTGGAATCCTAGGTGATGTTTTTGAATCGAAAGGTGCTTGGTGCGTAGTGTTGTGGTTGGCGAAAGAGGAAGAGATCGTCTGAGTGTTGACGAGGGGTGTCGGCTCCCGCCTCGTCAACTCGAATGGCTATGTCTTTGGGGCAGGAAGGCCTTGAGCTATTTTTTGGCTTTTTTGTCGGCCCGTTTTTCCTTCAGGGTTTTCGCTGGCTTCTTTTTAGTTTCTTTGCGTGCGGCTTGGCTTTTGCCCATGGGTATGCTCCTTGAAATGAGTAAGTGTGCGGCAATTGTCTGGTGCCGTTCGGAGGCGAATGGTAGCGAACCTGCGGGGAAAAGTATAGATAAATGGTGTGGAAAGTCTGGGCTTGTGGATGCATAAACGCATGATGCCTGGTTCTTGACGAAGACCTCTGTTGGACGAGTTCATCTGCACGAAGCGGAGGTAGAAGCGAAAGCGAATGGCCTGGTACAACATGACAATTTAGAAGGGATGTCCGACCCTGATTCAGAAAGGAATTCCCAATGGCCGATCAAGGGATGCTTCGGGGTGTCGAGTTTCCCAATGGCAATTGTACCTATTGGTGTGGATGACAATTAAATACCCCTTCCACCAAGGGGTTTTGTGAAGCGATGGGCTCAGGTCATATCGCAGAACGGTATTTAAAGGACACCCGCTTGGATGGGTTGAATGACGTCAGGGAGTGTTGAATCATAAAGATTTTCAAGGGCAAATTTGCCCAGGATGAGATTCCTCATTAAAGGCTCCGGGGCGGTTCAAAAAAGCATGCCCTGAGTCTTCCCGAAGGGTCCATCCAACAAGGCCGCAGCCGTTTTTACACACGGAGCGTACATGTAGTACGTGAGCACGGAAAAATGGCGAGAACGCCGCTGGCGGATTTTTTCAACAGACCATGATTGTAAGTGGGTTAGGGGTGTTGGTGATGGCGAAATGAGTTGTCCCTTTGTGGATGGATCCCTTCCACGACGGCTCGATTATGTTGTGGGTGAATCCGGTGTGACGACGACCACGCCGTCTTCGGTGACGGAAAAGCGCTGACTGTCGTGGTGGAGATCGTGACCGATGATGGTATCGGGGGGAATGAAGACGCCCTTATCGATAATGGCCCGGCGAATGCGGGACCGTTCGCCGATTTTGACATTTTCCATAATGACGGAATCGTGGACTTCGGTATGAGGCTCGATGCGAACGTTTGGTGAAAGCACACAATTTTGCACCAGGCTTCCGGAGATAATGCAGCCTCCGGAGACAATGGAATCCAGTGCCATGCCTCTCAGCCCTCCCTTGAACTCATCGGCAAAGACAAATTTGGCCGGCGGATATTGACCTTGGTAGGTGCGAATGGGCCAGGCCTCATCATAGAGGTTCAGGTGGGGATCAACTCCGACGAGATCCATGTTGGCTTTGTAATAGGCGTCCAGGGTGCCGATGTCCCGCCAGTACTTAACCTGTTTTTTGTTTTCATCTTCAAAATTATAGGCAAAAACTTTTTTGTGGTTCTGAATCATGTTGGGAATGATGTTTTTCCCGAAGTCATGGGCCGTGGCCATTTCAGAATCTTTGCGTAGTTCCTCATAGAGTTGGTCTGTACGAAAAAGATATATGCCCATGGATATAAACGCATGTGTGGGGTCATCCGGTAGGTGAAAGGGGTTGGCCGGTTTTTCTTCAAACCGGGTGACACGGTTTGATGGATCTACCCCAAGGACACCGAACTGACGAGCTTCTTCGATCGGCCATTCAAGGGCGCCCACGACGGCATCCGCCTCCGTTTCCTGCATAAACCTGAGCATGTCGGCATAGTTCATTTTGTACAGATGATCTCCGGCCAGCACTAATAAAAAATTCGGGTGTTCCTGTTCCAGCAGAAAAAGGTTTTGATGGACCGCGTCGGCGGTGCCCCGATACCATTCGGCGTTGATCCGTTGTTGCGGTGGGATGGAAAAGATGAATTCGCCCAGCTCCGGGTTGAAAATCGACCAGCCTCTTCGGATGTGGCGGTCTAATGAATGGGATTTATATTGAATGAGCACGGCAATTTTGCGAAGCCCTGAATTGAGGCAATTGCTCAAGGTCACGTCGATGATGCGGTATTTCCCTCCAAAAGGCACTGCCGGTTTGGCACGATGTTGGGTGAGTGGGAGGAGCCGCTCCCCGCGGCCACCGGCAAGGATCATGGTATAGACATCTGTCATGGGGCATTATGATAACAAATGGCCGGAATGGAAGGAATGGGTTCGGCCTGACTGTTGCCTGGCGCGCAAGTCCGTGGCTGTCAATGGAGGTTGAATGAGTTGGTGAGGCGTTGCCCGATTTATGCTTGCTTCGTTCGGGCGTTGAGAAGCGCTGTGATGGGAGCCTCAAGGTCTGAAGGATTAGTTGCGGGCGCATAGCGTTCTTTGACCGCACCGGTTTGGTCCACGAGAAATTTCGTGAAGTTCCACTTGATGGTTTCTGATCCGAGTACTCCAGGGGCTTCGGCTTTGAGATGTTTGAAGAGGGGATGAGCATCGGGCCCGTTCACATCAACCTTGGCAAACATCGGAAAGGTCACTCCATAGTTGGTTTGGCAGAACGTGAGAATTTCTTCGTTCTCTCCCGGGTCCTGGCTTCCAAATTGATTGCAGGGAAATCCGAGAATTTCCAGTCCTTGAGAATGATATTTTTTATAAAGATCTTCCAGTCCTTGAAACTGAGGCGTGAATCCGCATTTGGAGGCTGTATTGACGATAAGCAGGACTTTGCCCTTCTTGGTGGCGAGGGTTTCATCCTTTCCCTGCATGTTCCGGCAGGTGATGTCGTAAATGGCACGCGAAGGAGAAGGAAAATTTGACAGGATGTGGATTGTGCTGTACCCTACTGTTTGTTCATGTCGATTCGGTCCGACGGCGGGAACATCCTAAATTTTTCGGACCCCGCGATCGTATCGCGACCAGATCCTGCTCGGAGCGGATTTCCCACCTGATTCTGCTTCACTCGGTTTTCTGCCCCCGTGTACATACGATCCTTGTAACAAAAGGAATAGTTTTATGTCTGCAACTGCGTTGTCTCAGTTTGGTGCGCTTGGTGTGTCTGCAACTTTGGTTGGAGTGTTGAATAAGCTCGGTTTAACGGAACCGACCCCGATTCAAGTCCAGGCCATTCCTCCGGCTTTGGAAGGTCGGGATGTGCTGGGGTGTGCCCAGACCGGTACGGGAAAAACC
>JAUIKP010000355.1 GCA_030430725.1 Nitrospiria bacterium | reverse complement strand
CGATGGAAGGCCGGATGACACTTTGTAATATGTCTATTGAAGCGGGAGCGCGTGCTGGGCTGGTCAGTCCAGACGAGTCGACGATCACATACGTGAAAAACCGACCCCTCAGTCCGAAAGGGGCGTTGTTACAGCAGGCGAAGTCGGATTGGCTGAATTTGAAAACCGACCCTGGAGCGAGGTTTGATAAGGTTGTTGAGCTTCGGGGAGAGGATATTTCTCCTCAAGTGACTTGGGGGACCAATCCGGGAATGGTGACTGATGTGAGTGGCCATGTGCCTGATCCTGGTTCCATCGCGGATGAAAAAATTCGGATGGCTACAGAACGTGCCTTAGTATATATGGGGTTGCCAGCTGGCATCCCTATATGTGATATCCGGGTTGATCGAGTCTTCATCGGGTCCTGCACAAACTCCCGAATTGAGGATTTGCGGGTGGCGGCTCGGTATGTCAAAGGAAAGCGCGTGGCTCAAAGCGTCAAGGCTATGGTGGTACCTGGATCAGGATTAGTCAAACACCAAGCGGAAGAGGAAGGGTTGGATCGGATTTTTCGAGAGGCGGGTTTTGAATGGCGCGAACCGGGGTGCAGTATGTGCCTCGCTATGAATGCGGACGTGCTCACACCGGGAGAGCGATGTGCTTCAACCAGTAATCGAAATTTCGAGGGGCGTCAGGGCAAAGGCGGACGGACGCACTTAGTATCCCCTGCCATGGCTGCTGCTGCTGCAGTTGAAGGCCATTTTGTTGATATTCGTGATTGGAAGATGTGAGCGTATTAAGAGAATTCTGTTGTCCTCAAGACGGCTATTACTTCCTCTAGCATTAGCAGGAGATAGATTATGCAAGCGTTTACTATTTTAACCGGGACGGTGGCTCCGTTAAATCGGGGCAATGTCGATACAGATCAAATTATTCCGAAGCAATATTTGAAGACAATCCATCGCACTGGCCTCAAAGAGGGATTGTTTGCCGATTGGCGGCGACGTGCGGATGGGTCTCCGGACCCTGAATTTTTTGTCAATCAGCCGCGCTATCAAGATGCCACGATTTTGTTGACTCGTGAAAATTTCGGATGTGGATCCTCAAGGGAGCATGCTCCCTGGGCCTTGTTGGACTTTGGCATTCGTTGTATTCTGGCTCCAAGTTTTGCCGATATTTTCTACAACAATTGTTTCCAGAACGGGATTCTCCCCGTCGAACTTACTGGAGAAGACATCCAAATATTATTTGACCGGGTTGCCCATACCGACCGGTATCAAATCACAGTCGACTTGGCTCAACAGGTTGTCACACTTCCTGAAGGGGAGAGGTATTCGTTCGTTTTGGATCCATTTCGCAAAGATTGCATGTTGAAGGGATTAGATGGAATTGGGCTCACGCTTCAACACGAATCGGCCATTGCCACTTATGAAAAACGCCGGACTCAAGAGGCTCCCTGGCTTTTTCAGGATTTGTTGTCTTCAGACTACTCGTGAAAATCTCTTGATCTTCTCGACTGATCGGGATGGGATGGGAAGGGCGCATCTCGATTCTTCCTCGGATCCCATTTGGCCCGGCTTTGGTCCATGCCCGTTGAATGGGGCAAAGCCAATGGTAGACATTTTTTCTAAGTCGAGGGATGATGGGTTCGCGAGACCCTCCCCTGCACCCTTATCCTGTTCTCGGACATTGCTGGAAGTACACTAAACGGTTGTCATGGACGAGGGCCCCACCTCCGAATGATGAGTGAAGTCCACATCCTACGGGATGTCCTCATTATTTTTTCTATTTCTGTTCTGGTTGTTTTTGTTTTTCAAAAACTCCGGCTACCGGCGGTTGCGGGATTTTTAGTTTCTGGCACTTTAGTGGGGCCTCACGGCCTGAACCTCATTTCTGATCTCCATCAAGTCGAAACGCTCGCCGAAATTGGTGTCGTGTTGTTGTTGTTTACCATTGGCTTGGAAACTTCTCTTTCTCGCATACGGGCTTCTAAAAGGCTTTTATGGGTTGGTGGTCCCCTACAAATTTTAAGCATGTTGAGTGCCGTCGCGCTTGGGGGTTGGTTTCTGGGTCGATCATGGGAAGAGTCGGTCTTCTGGGGGCTGTTGTTGTCATTGAGCAGTACCGCCATTGTCCTCAAGATACTAGGGGATCGAGGCGAAATTGATGCGCTGCATGGGCAAGCGACCATGGCGATACTTATTTTCCAGGATTTAGCCGTCGTGGCTATGATTTTGCTGACGCCGGTACTGGGACACGGTTCCCCTGGTGACCCGCGGGACATTGTCGAAACACTCATGAAATCCGTCATGGTGGTGGGGTTGATTGTGTTGGCTGCTCGGGTTCTTGTCCCTCATGTTCTTCATCTTATTGTGGGGACTCGAAGCCGAGAGTTATTCCTCCTATCGATTATTGTATTGGGACTGGGAACGGCCTGGTTGACCTCCCTCGCGGGGTTGTCATTGGCTCTTGGCGCATTTATCGCGGGCCTAGTCATTTCTGAATCGGAATATAGTCATCAGGCACTGGCCGAAGTCATTCCTTTTCGGGATAGTTTTAATAGTTTATTTTTTGTCTCCGTGGGGATGTTAATGAATCCCTCGGTCATCTCTGAATTTCCCATTCTGGTAATGGGGTTGTTGGGGCTTGTCGTTTTAGGCAAGTTCCTGACAGGAACCGGAGCGGTATTAGTTGCCGGAATTCCCATTTCTTCTGCATTGTTGACGGGAGTCGCATTAGCGCAGGTGGGAGAATTTGCCTTCATTCTGGCGCGTGTGGGTCAGGGGGAAGGGTTATTGGACGCGCAAGCCTATAATATTTTTCTTGCAGTATCGGTGTTGTCGATGACAATTACGCCATTTTTGATTCAATGGGCTCCCCGCCTGGCTAGACGAACAGAGGCGCTTGAGCGCCTGAAGCATTGGTTCCCTCGACGTCAGATCAATTCGCTGCAAGGCACCAAAATCAAAGTCAAAGATCATGTCATTATTGTGGGTTATGGTTTAAATGGCCGAAATCTTGCCAGGGTGTTAGGTGATATGGAGATTCCATTTGTAGTGCTGGACGTTAATCCTGATGTGGTTCAGGTTGATCAAAAAGGACGGGGCACCATGCTTTATGGAGATGGGACGAATCCCAGAGTGTTGACTCAAGCCGGAATTATATTGGCGCGGGTACTCGTGGTGGCCACCTCTGACCCTTTTGGCGCGCGTCGAATTGTCCAGCAAGCACGACAACTGAATCCCACTCTTCATATAGTCGTACGAACACGGTATTTAAAGGAATTGCAAGACCTCCAAGAACTAGGAGCCAATGATGTCGTGCCGGAAGAATTCGAAACATCGATCGAGATTTTTGCCTTGGTGCTTCGTACCTACCAGACGCCGAAGGACCTGATCCAAGACAAAGTTGAACAAATTCGCCGGGAGGGCTATCTCCTGCTGCGGAGAGGAGAGCTACCTGAGTTAGCTCACCATCTGCGTGCCGGAACATTGGCAGATGTGCAAGTCGATACCTGCCGGGTGGAAAGCGATTCTCCCATGTTGGGGAAACCATTGACACAGTTGCATATCCATGGACGGACGGGCGCGTCGGTGATTGCCATTACACGGGATGGGGTGACGCAATCCAATCCTGCTCACGAAACGATTCTGGAGCCAGGTGATGTTCTCGTTCTTCTTGGTGCGCGTGAGCAAATTCGTAAGGCCATTGCCCTGTTTGTGGATACTAAAATGTGAGAGGTTTTTCTTGTCCAGGTAAATTTTGACACCCACCATGCCATTAATTGGCGATTCCACTACAAAATCGTAACTCCCAATGACCATGGCTTTTCTTCTTCAGGTAGAACACCTGGCTGACGTGAGCGTCTTAGGTTCTTGAAGGTTTGTCTGCCAAGAGGGCTCCATGCTGGAGAGAGGTTGAATCCCCAGGGAACTCTCGGAATGTCCTGAGGTGCCGTCGGGCACGAGTCTGCCGGACCGGTTCGCGAACCGGTCCGGCCGTTTTCAACGCCAGAAGGCCCGTCCAGAATGGGGCGTGCCTTCACTCATTGCTCCCGGCACCACGATGATGCCCCAACCTGCAACTGTGCCGTTCAAGAACGATTATGATTGGACGGCAAATGCCATGAGAATTCGGTAACCTTCCCTGCCTGTTTCCCGGTTAAAGGCTTTTGAGGATCCACCGATAAAAGCCCGTGAAGTCAATAGGGCATGTGTCTATTCACATGCA
>JAUIKP010000354.1 GCA_030430725.1 Nitrospiria bacterium | reverse complement strand
TCGTGCCGGGAATCCCCGAACATCGACATGAACGAAAGGACCACGATGTGGCTTGGGACCATAAATCCCCAATCCTCCGACAAAGGGTTGGTACCAGGTTTCTCGAGCCTTCTTCTTCACGACATCCGCCAGTACGACGGCATCCGCCAGGGTGATTTTACCGTCTTGATTTATATCATCCATCTGATTATTTTCATCCACATCCACAAAAATATCGGCTGCCCCTCCATACAGATGTCGGCTGTATTTTGTCCGGTTGCCAATCGAATGATTATAAAATGGCGTGCGAAAGCCACTCATGATATGTAGAGTGTGCGCTTTAATCCCTTCTTGATTGACCGCTTCCAAAATCATTTCCAATTTGAGTAACAGTCGCTCCCTTAAAAACAGATATTTGGGATACCCGCTCGGCTGTTTGCCGACAAATTGGCCTAGTGTAAAATGCGGGGAGACAAGCACATTGAGATTATTCTGGGTTACCTCAACAAAGCCCTGAGGTCGATTGTACACAGGATTATTTTTTAATGGTTTTTCTTGATAGCGACCGATCCGATAGCCGTTTAACTTTTCACTGTTATGAGAAAACGGCACCATGACTAACACATTGAGCATCATCGTGGAATTGGTGTTCGTGTCCGTAATTGTTATGGGATATAATCCTTTCTGGTTGGGTGCCATCCATTTCCATCGCTCTTTTGTGTGACGTTCAAGTTTGCCCCCCTGAGCAGAAACGGTAAAAGAGCTGGCGGGATTGGTAAATACGCATTCAAGCTCAATCATTCGGGAAGGCATGACATAGATACCTAAGACCCGATACGGAATTACTTCGTCCTTTATTTTGACAGTAAAAGGCACGAGTTCCGGATCATAGGGTGAATGGGGTGCGGCGACTGCATGATGAATACCTACCACCATCACAAAAAATCCTATTCCGCACCATGCGACCATGAAGGACCTGCTAAACCGCAAAAACATGAAATTCCTCAGTAGGATTTGTTTCAAATAGGATGATTGGAACGAACACCAGCTGTAGATAGGACTGGCTGCAACGCTGTCCATAATTGCTCGTCGTGACCGTAGAGATCTTCACGGAATTGCAGGGTCCCGTCCTCAGCCACCCAGGCCGTAAGATATAGAATATAAACCGGTATAGCTTGTGTAAGTTGAACCGCACGGCGCTCCGAACTCTCAAGTGTATGCAGAATATCCTCCCGGGACCACTTTCCGTTCAAAAGAAATGCAGCTAAATCCGTTGGCCGTTCAACGCGGATACAGCCATGACTGAAATCGCGTTCGGAGGCATCGAACAAATGATCGGCAGGTGTATCGTGAAGATAAATGGCATGATCATTGGGAAACATGAACTTGACCAGTCCTAGCGCATTTTGCGGACCGGGTTTCTGTCGAATACGTATTGTGCCGGCTTGAATATTTTCGGAAGTCAAGTGAGCAATTTCCATGGCCTGTTCATCCACGTCCACCACTTCAAAATTTCTTTCGGCGAGATAGCTTGGATCTTCTTGTAATTTGGGAAGGATGTCATCTTGGACAATGCTTATCGGGACATTCCAGTACGGATTAAATACCATATATTCCAGAATGTCGGTAAAAATAGGAGTTTGGCTCATCGGTTTTCCTACTATAACCGGCATCTCCAATTGTGACTTTCCGTCTCGATAGGCCATGAGTCGAAAATCCGGAATGTTCACTAATATATAGTCCGAACCTAATGTTCGCGGCATCCAACGGCGCCGTTCCAAACTTACCAGTATCTGTTGAATACGCGATTCGACCGGGATATTCAGGGTTTCCAAAGTCCTCGGACCGACTATTCCGTCTACGGATAGACCATGCCGGGATTGAAATTTTCCTACTCCCTCCTTAACCTCTTGGTCAAATTTCGAGATATCGGTCCCCTCTTTCATATCTCCGGTAGCCGCTAACCGCCGGCGTAAAACTTTCACGCGTGGACTGTTTGTCCCTTTCGCGAGGAGAGGTCCACCTGATATGACCGGCCACCCTCCATCGGCCTTTACCTGGAGATATCGTTTTAACGCCTTCAGTAACGGCTCATACCCTTCGTGCCCACCGGCTAATGATTCCAGGCTGACAACGATTCCGTTATCAATGACTTGTTTGACTATTTGCGTCAGTGATGGTCTCTTATCTTCCAGATACCACTTCCCATTGACTTGCTCCGGCGACAGGCGTCCAGACGTAACGTGGTCCAAAAGCTTGAAAAGATTTTTTGAAAGGACGACTTCGAATCTGGCGAGAATATTGGTATGAAATATCGGACGGTCCTCGGAGAATAACTGTTCAGTCCGATCTAACCAGTGCAGTTCGGAATGATCATAATCCTGAGGATTTAAACCTAACTGGTCGGCTCCGCTTAGGAGATCTAATAGAGCTTGACCCTCTGCATTTAAATGATGAGAGGACGAAATCCATAAGGGCGCATATTGTCGATCAGTATATATCTCACTTAAATGCTGTCGATAGGATTCCGGCACTTCCCCCATAAGCTGCTCCAGCAGCTGGGGAAATTTAGATTCCTGACCTTCGACAGTGCCAACCATCCCCATTCCAAGGAACAGGCAAAGACTAACCCATTTTACACCAAAATTTTTTCGACCCACCATAGCGCCACATTAAATCAACATTCGACGGTGACATACTGGCAATAACCCTGGAAAGCGAATCCATACACACTAAATTTTCCCCTTCAATCGAGAGCGGTCCTGAAATCTCACACCGGCCCAAGAACATTCGCCCAACCCTCAGCCAAAACACCCAAAGGGACACACAACCATGGCCATTGGATTACGGGCCAAATTCACGAACATTCGCATATTTTTTAGAGTTTTCTCCCAGGACGTAGGGCACACTCCGAATGAATGGTGGCATGTCCAGGGTTTTTTAGGGTTTGCCGGCGGAATATTCGGAGTTAATTTCCAAATAGCACAGCAGTGGGAAGCCCCATCGCATTGACAACTTACATATCTCATTTCAAGAAAGGAGGGTTTGTGATGAACCATTCCTATGCACGACCAATTTTAGTTGCAGGAGCACTCTCTTTGTTGGGAATGCCGGGGGGAGGCAGTGTGCATGAGATGTCAATAGTCCATGCAGCGCCTTGGATCGCTCCCGCTCCTCAACAGGAATTATCCGCCAAATGGGTTCAGGATGTCGCCCGTGAGTTTCGTAAACCTAAAATTCGGAACATTTTCATGAATATTCCAGGAGGATCACCTCAAGCAACTATCTTGGATTTATTGAATGAAGCGGGAAAGGGGTTAGAGAATGGGGAGCCAGAATACGCCCGGCATCTCGTTCGAAAAGCCGTCAACGTGCTGGATCGAAGTGCAGGACGAGGGTGGTATACGGAATCGGATATTCAACCTATTCAGGCCATGATTTTGAAATACGCCAAACAGGGTTTTTCTGGGGCCGATCACAAATGGAAATCCCGAAATAGAAATAATTCGGGAAATCGCCAGATTTCTTCCAGTCCTTCCAGTCGGTCACAGGATGACGGCGTAAGATTATTTAATCCGGGTGAACCCAATTTTTACGGTCACCGGTGGGAGGGGTACACCAGGGATCATTGGCAGGGAAGCGAAGAAAGCTATGACAGAATGAAAAAACAAAATATCCGGCACAACCAGGAGAATTTTGTTCCTTCCAGAAATCGCGCATCAAAAAGGTCGTTCTGGGAGGATCGTGGGAGACGGAGCGAATCATCAAGACGTGACCGTGATTCTTATAGAGACCGGATGCCCTGGTCAATGAAACAGGATCGAAGGCTTCATGACCGTGGCTCCGGTCAGGATGAATATTTTGAATCGACCACCAGAACCCAGTCCAGGGGATTCAATCGGTAAACGATAGGGGTTTAGCCAAGGAGGACCTACAAGATGAAATTGTTACATGCTTTTCACCGAACATCTCTAGCATTGACATTGTTAATGTGTGTAAGCGGGGCCCCTGGTCTCGCACAAAGCCAGGTCGTGTATGACGATTACGACATAAACCCGTATTACGAGTACGACCCGTATTATGATTATGACCCATATTTTGATGATCGGTACGGGTACGATTATGATTACGGATACGATTACGATGACTACGTTTTGACGGATTCGGAGATTCGTCAACGTATAAAGTTAAACCTGGCCATGAGTCCTTTTGTTGATGGAGAAGATGTACGCATCT
>JAUIKP010000353.1 GCA_030430725.1 Nitrospiria bacterium | reverse complement strand
GCCCGAGGAACATCTGTGGAATTGACCATAGAGCGTGAGGGACTGGAAAAACCTCTGATCTTTACCCTCAAGCGCGATATTATCAAAATTCAAAGCGTTCGCTCCAAACTGCTGGAGGGCAACGTGGGATACGTTCGTTTGAGCCAATTTCAAGAGGCGACTGTCGACGATCTCTCCAAGGAATTGGAGGAATTAGCATCCAAAAACATTCAGGGTTTAATTCTCGATCTTCGAAATAACCCCGGTGGTTTGTTAACGGCTGCGGTAGGAGTCTCCGAACAATTCCTAGAATCCGGTCGGCTGGTGGTCTCAATCCAAGGACGCAACGGCAAAAAGGATGAATATCGAGCGCGAGCAGGTAGTAAGAACTATCAATTTCCTATGATTGTGTTGGTTAACCATGGATCTGCAAGCGCATCAGAAATCGTGGCGGCAGCTATGCAGGATTGGGGGAAAGGCGTCGTTATTGGCACCACAACTTTTGGCAAGGGGTCTGTACAAACCATTCTCCCCCTCTCCGATGGGTCAGGCCTTCGTCTAACCACAGCGAAATATTTTACGCCAAACGGTAAGTCTATTCATGCTATTGGGGTGCAACCTGACATTGTTATTGAACCGAAGCCCGTTCAGGTGGCGAAACAGGAATCCTCCGAAGGGAAAAAAGACGGGAGCACAGCAAATTCCCCAGCACCTTCTCCTGCCAAATCTCCAGTCTCCTCAGACCCTCAGGACAAGGACCAGCCTCAGCCTATTCCTCCCGATGACCTTCAATTACTCAAGGCTGTAGAAATGCTGAAATCATGGAAAGTCTTTAAACAGTTAAAACCGGCCGCATAACGCGGCCGGCATAAGACGTGTAAGAATTTAGATGTCGAGAACAATTGCCGTATTCGTTTTCATGACCCCATCAATACCTCGAAGACGAACCATTATGAGGTCGTTCAGCTCCTCTAAGGTTTCAGCTTCCACATGGGCAATTAAATCAAACGGACCTGTCACCGCATAGACAGATTTCACACCTTGAATGCGTGTAAGTGTTTTATATGCACTCTTGGTGTGAGTGCCTGTCGTGTCAATCAAAACAAATGCCGAAATTGCCATTACCTAACCATCCTGCTGAGGTGAATGCCTGATTCATTTCCATACCCTTTTCCTGTTTCATGGCGATGGGGAATACGTCCGTCGGAAACCATGGAGAAGTGCCTTCGACTTTCTATGCCTGATTATGATTTCTGACAAGCTGCTCGCTTTGTTTGAATTGCCGTTAAGATTTCCTCATTCCGAGGCCCTAGACCTGGAAGTGTTTGCAGTAAATGCGATTGGGCCAAGGCTTCCAGATCTTCCCAAGTTGTGATACCCAGACGAAACACCAGATCGTGAACAATCGGCTCTGAAAATCCTGGCAGCTTGACCCATTCCAGGACTGAATCAGGGAGAGGAGTTTTTAATTCCTCATACGCACGGATACGGCCCGTAGAGAGAAATTCCCGAATTTTCAGGGATAATTCCTTGCCAATGCCGGGAATGGTTTGGAGTTCCCCACGATTCGCCAACTCTGACACATCCTCTTGGAGGTTCTTCAGGGAATCAGCAGCCCGCCGATAGGCTTTGACCTTGTAGGGATTTTCACCTCTGGACGCCAACAACCCTGCCATCGACAGGAACAAAGCCCTGAGATCCTGGTTGATGTTTTTCTCCATGCAGACCGCCCCAGTGGAACAAGCCAGTTTCTTCCCGCCTCAAGAATCCCCTGCACACCATAATCATTTTATGTCAGATGTGAACTAGAATACCAGGTCACAACGTTAAACCTTCGTTGGCTCACCGGAACGACTCCTTCCTTTTGTTACTCCAGATCGTTTCATTGACAAGAATTTCTCAAGTCCCGTAGGATGAATTTCCGCATGGCCGGAATACACTGGACATTGCGTTCTGATTTATACGCATGAAAATTGTTGTGAACGGAGAGCAACGCGAGGCCGCAGAATCTTTGACGGTCGCCCAGCTTCTAGATACGCTTCACCTCCGTTCCGAACAAGTCGCAGTAGAAATCAATCTTAAAATTTTGGACCGCGAAGATTTCCTCAACTGGAATCTCCACGATGGTGACAAAATTGAAATTTTAAGCTTTATTGGAGGCGGGTCTCCCACATGAGGAGATTGAAGGGGAAGAGATGAATCAGGATCCGTTATTAATCGCCGGTCGAACGTTCCACTCTCGACTCTGGGTTGGGACAGGAAAATATCAAAACTTTGAGGAGACCCGAAAAGCGATTGAGGCTTCCGGAGCTGATGTGGTGACGGTTGCAGTCCGCCGCGTCAATATAACCGATAACAAATCAGAAAATTTACTGGACTACCTCGATCCGAAGAAATACACCGTCTTACCCAACACGGCCGGATGTTATACCGTTGAAGATGCCGTTCGTTATTCCCGATTGGCCCGCGCAGCGGGAGTTTCAGATTTGGTGAAATTGGAAGTCATTGGAGATGAACGCACACTCTTTCCTGATACGGCAGGACTCATTGAAGCCGCAAAAATTTTGATTGCTGAAGGTTTTGTGGTATTGCCCTATACGAATGACGACCCCATTGTGGCCAAAAAGTTAGTCGACATTGGCTGTCCTGCCGTCATGCCACTGGCAGCACCGATCGGTTCCGGGCTTGGCATTCGCAATCCGTATAATCTCAAAATCATTATGGAAACGGTCAATGTACCGGTCATCGTGGACGCCGGAGTTGGAACCGCTTCTGACGCAGCCCTGGCCATGGAATACGGGGCTGATGCCGTACTAATGAACACGGCAATTGCCGGAGCCAAGGATCCGTTGATGATGGCCACGGCCATGCGGTATGCCGTTGACGCCGGACGATTGGCTTACAAGGCTGGAAGAATTCCCAGAAAGTTATATGCGACTGCCAGCAGCCCTATCGAGGGAATGTTGTAACCAATATCAGGAATGTCCTCGCGCGTTCTCCCTAGACTCTACCTCCTGACAGACCGGCATCAAACCCTCCATCGTTCCCTCTCTTCCGTGATAACCGAAGCGGTAGGGGCCGGGGTCCGCATGGTGCAAATCCGGGAAAAAGATCTTACGACTCGAGAGTTAACTTCCCTCTGTCAGGAACTCTCCCCTCTCATCAAACACCACCACGGAACCGTCGTCTTGAATGATCGTATCGACCTGGTTCTTGCTCTGGGAGCAGACGGCGTACATCTTCGGACCGATAGTCTTCCTGTTTCCATTGCCCGTCGCCTGCTAGGAACGGGACACCTCATCGGTGCCTCAACACATTCCGTTGAAGAAGCCCGGGTGGCGGAAGCGGAAGGCGCCGACTTCATCGTCCTTGGTCCCATTTTTGATACGCCTTCAAAACGAGCGTATGGCCCACCTTTAGGAATACAGATTCTTCAGGAAACCAGACGATTCCTCGACTTGCCCATCTACGCCATCGGAGGAATCACCCCGAGCAAAGTTCCTGATGTCTTATCAGCAGGGGCTTACGGTGTGGCCGTCATTTCCTCCATTCTTCAATCGCCCTCAATTCCAGAGACCACCCGTAACCTGTTGGCACGATTGTCCTGAATTGTCAACTTACTTTAGCAGTCACAACACCGGTGTTTGGTTGACCCTATTTTTTTTTGGGTGGTAAGATCTTTTCGGAGAAGAAATGCGCGGATCCCCCTATTCCCACTTCACATACTGACAGGTCGGGGGAGTTGTGCCCTTCGGTTTCGTTGAAACCTTGAATCAGGTAGGATCTAACTATGGGAATTCGGAAAACAGACGATCATATCCGTGAGATTGAAAAGTTACGAACCGAAATTGAGTCCATGGAACTCGAAATGCGGCAACTGCATGAATCCCGACAGAAGCTGCACATTTCTCAGCAAAAAAACGAGCAATTGGTTTCTACCTTGCAGGAAGCCAAAGCCCAAATTGAAGCCCTTCGAAAGGAAGTCGACAAACTCACTGCGCCTCCATCAACTTTTGCGGTCTTCTATGATGCCAATACAGACGGAACCGTGAATGTGTCACTTGGCGCCAGAAAGCTACGGGTCAATCTTCATCCATCGATTCCGGCGGAATCACTTAAAAAAGGCCAGGAGGTGATTTTGAATGAAGGCCTGAACGTTATTGAATCGCGCGGATATGACCCCCAGGGCGAAATCGCCCATCTCAAACACCTACTAGACGATGGGCGAGCAGTCGTCAGCCTTCGCTTG
>JAUIKP010000352.1 GCA_030430725.1 Nitrospiria bacterium | reverse complement strand
ATTAAGCTGGTCCTCAAGCCATCGAGCGACCTTTCCTACCCACGGGGCGATATCAATCTGGATGGAGACGGAGTGATCATCATTATGAATAAGAATCACCACAAAATTTCTTGGCGTCTTTTTCAGAAAGATACAACACTGTTGATCGGGGAATACCTGAACCACAGTCCAGTCCCCTTCGCGTAACACTGGAAGAGATTTCCGAATGGCAACAAGCTGCTTGGTGAAATTCCGCAATTCGTTATTCCATTTACTCTGATTCCATTCCATGCCCCGACGATTGTCGGGGTCTTTCCCGCCTTTCATCCCGATTTCATCCCCATAATACACTGCCGGTATTCCTGGAAAGACAAACTGAAACAGCATCGCCAACTTCAGCCGTAGAATATTTCCCCGGGCTAAAGTATACAGGCGTTGAGTATCATGAGACCCTAATACGTTCATCATCGCTAAGGTCTTTTCCCATGGATACATTCGAAGCAGCTGGCTCACCCGGGACACAAATTGCCTGGTTGAAATGGAACCGTGAATAAAGTAGTCCAAGACGATCTGACGGAATACGTAGTTTGTTCCTCCGTCAAATTGTCCATCCCGAATCCAAGAACGACCAGGACCCCAGATTTCGGCCACCATATAAGACGACGGGTTTATCCTTTTCACCTCCTGCCAGAGCATTTTCCAAAACTGATGTCCCCGAACATCAGCCACCGCATCCAACCGCCATCCATCTATTCCCTGATTTGTCCAATAAACTGCAACGTCCAGAAAATACTGTCGTGTGGCAGGATTGGTTAAGTTGAGAATGGGCATGACAGCCCGTTCCTGCCAACCCCGGTAATGAAATTGCCCGAACGCATTAACCGGAAAACGTGTGATGAAAAACCAGGAAGTGAAGGGGGATGCCGGGCCACGTTCCATGACATCATAAAAGGGAAAGAATCCCCGGCCGCAATGGTTGAATACGCCATCCAACAATACACGAATGCCATTCGCGTGAGCCCTGGATAACAGAGTCTGAAAGTCAGACAATGTACCAAGACGAGGATCAATCCTATAGTAATCATAGGTGTTGTATCGATGATTGGCCGAGGCACAAAAAATGGGGGTCAGATAAATCAGATTGACACCGAGGTCCAGGAGATAATCGAGATGTTCAGTGATTCCCCGAAGAGTACCTCCCATAAATCCGTGAGCTGTGGGTTTGGATCCCCAGGGAACCAGACCAGATCCGGGATTGGGCTGGTGGCTATCCCGCGCAAACCGGTCAGGAAAGATCTGATAGATGATGGCGTCACGAGTCCAGGAAATGTCGGAAACGGGTTGATGACGTTTCATAGATAAAAAATCTGAAACTCGTTCACGGGCAGGAGACGAACATTGGTGTGCAAAGAAAGAGAACGAAACCCGGAGTCCCAAGAAACTCCCGGCTAGAGGCGGAAGAAGAAACCCGCTGGCAATCTTTCAAAACTGACGTTTAACAACATGAGCCTACGCTGGGAGAACACCCACAGGTGGATGCACACCCGAGGGCCTGACAACAATCCAGGCAGTCGCAGCCACAGGTCATTTGGCACTCATATCCGTGAGATCCATGAAAATGGTCGCCGGCCGCGTGGGTATGGCCCCATCCAGGGTGTCCGTGATGATATTCAGGGCCAGCTAGCCCTTGAAGAAATCGTAATCCGACACCCAACCCGGAATTCAGAAGATCCATTCCCAACTTCAAGGTTTCCCCGACCCGGTTAGCGATCTCCACACTTGTCTCGCCGGCAAGTTGGCCTGAGGCAGGATTCAAATCAGGCATCTGGGGAATCTGGGGTATGAAACCGGTCATAGGAGGAACAGGCCATCCCATCGGCATGTGAGGTATTCCTGTCGCACCCGTACCGAACTGAGGGCCACGGGGTTCCATTCCCGGAGCGCGTTCGATTCGTTTTTTATATTCCTGAAATTCCGCTTTGGCTTTGTTCGCTGCGCCGACCTTTTTCTCTTTTGAAGAACTTTTTGGGGTTGCCGCCATCATCATCTCCTGGTTAAACCGGTTAACAACTAAAGATTTCACACCATCGAACCCTGGCCGTCATATTGACGACCAAGACCGTCAAATGGGCACCTGGTTTGGTGGTGATAATTCCTTCTTTAATTTGATAGCCATCCTGAGGGTCGGCCTGCTTCATCCAGCCCAGCGTCGTTTTTTCGCTGTCCTGTACGACCACAAAAACTAATGCGGGTGCAGTTGATGCCGCATTCGTGGGGGTATATTCGATGGAAAGATGTACACAACATCCTCCCCCAATAAAGGCCTTGCCTATTCCCGCTTTTCCTCGCACATCCACCTCACCGACAATCGGAGCCACAGCGGCTTTCGTCTCTGCGTTCGTGCCACTTGTTTCGCCGGCTGCCATCTCAACCGGAGCCGCAAACATGGCCATGGCACGGACTTGATGGAGGACCATGGAATTGGGATCCGTCTTTCCGTCGACACTGGTGGCCGCTTCAACAAGCAATTCCTTGGCTTCCTTCCGGCATTCCCGATGCCCACAGCAACATTTAGCCCTGGGGTGGCTACAACCAGGACAAAACCCGGTGCCCCCATGTTGAAAGTGTGGTCCGGAATAGGCTCCGGCACCAGGATACGGATGAGTGGGATTACCAGAAAACATCGGTTGAGTATAATTCATGGCTGTGCCCTTCCTTAATCTTGCTTCGAATTGAATAGCCGTTCAAAAAGAAAATATCCCTACGATTGAGGTATCCTCATCCGATCAACAGCAGACTGTTTCGCACCAGCGCAACCGGGCCATCGCTTCTGTTACTTCCAACGTCACCTTGGCCCCCGGCTCGATGGATAGTAAATGGGTTTTCACATGATAGCCGTCCGTCATTGAGGTTTCCTGCCAGGTTGAAGTACTCCCATCAAGGTCCACCGTGACCTTAACCAAGGGAGAAGTCGCTCCGGCATCCGGCACATATTCCAGGGTCAATGAGGCGTTGGCGGTTCCTCCGATCAACACTTCTTTCATGCCGGTTGCGCTGTCCACACTGACTTCTTGAGGAAGAGGCATGGATTGGGTGGCCTGAGTGCCATAGCCGTATGCAGCATATCCGACTGACGGGTAATATGGCATCGGCATCAGGACCGGATATCCCATTGGAAACAGGCTGCGATAACCAGTCGTATGATAATGCGGTGACGAATGGTGGGACGTCGAGACACAACAATGCGGTAAATGGTGATGCATTAGGAATCTCCTTGGTTAGAGTCCGATGCTTTCGTCAAATCCTGGGTAATCTTCAACACATCTTCCACAATCTGAAATCCCGTATTAACCACGGTATTGACCATGTCGGCCATCTTTTGAGGGATATGATTCTCGAGAATTTGCGTGGAAGTCTGATTGATGAGTTTGTTGACGGATCCTAAAACGGTGGCCATGTCGTGTTCCTTTCTCCGGACGGGTTGGAATCCCTGCCGGTGATCAAATTGCGGATTTTGCCAATGCAGGTCCCGTCGGCGTGAATGCTCCTTCGGCATGGCCCCTGGCTAGTCGAAGGACTTTGGTCATCACCTCGAGGCTCCAGTTTAAGCTTTGCCAGGGACTCATCAGCATGCGGCTTGACGCCTTCGCACTACTGGTCAAGGCGTCAATGGCCAGACTCAGGGGCCCGGTCACTAATCCTTTTTCATCTAATTGTAACATCGCCATCCAGGCCGCAGGATTGCGTGGCATCGCATGGAACAAGGCTTGCGGGACAAGGCAGATATTCTGAGAAAGAACCCCGCTGAACACCCCACTACAGAATTCTTGAAATTGCCGGTCATGGGTGGTCATCCGGGCAATGTTGGCAAGAACAAACAGGCAGAATTCCTTCATATCGGGATTTTTGGCTACGGATAAAAATAATTCCCCAGTCCGCCAGTCTAACTCAAATTGTTGTTCCCATTGCGTTTGGTATTGTTGAAGGGCACGGACAGAACAATCCCCGCGCAGCACAGCCTGATACGCGGTTTCAGCAGCTAAATACGCCCCTTCCATGGCTTTATGAATACCACCGCCATTGAGCGGATCGGCTTGATTGGCCGCGTCACCCACCAGCATCACCCGATCTGCCACGATCGCCTTGGGTTTAAAAAATGAGACAGCCCCACCTGAAACGGCTCCGCACCGTGAGGCATGACGCAAGAGGTGGCCCAAATCCTGATCAAGAAAATCTTGGAACACCTGTTTGAGATTCGGGATCATG
>JAUIKP010000351.1 GCA_030430725.1 Nitrospiria bacterium | reverse complement strand
GACACCACCGTGGTCTCTTTCTTCATAGCATATGACATGATGCCAATCTCCGGCCTTCGACATCAACACCGGGCACGGAATTTTCTCATCTGCAAGTATTCCCCCCTCTCCATGCAAAAGGAAAGATAGCCGGGTTGCGCCTCATGAGGTATGGATGACAATATGGGTTTCTACCTCATGAGGTATGGATGACAATATGGGTTTCTTTTTTTTTAGAATGCCGGAAGAACAGGTTGCTCAGGCCCGGTTGTGGCTTGATGACCATCTCTATTCACGCACAAGAGGATGACACATGACTGAAGAACAGAAGCCCGTGTTTACCATAGAGAAAATCTACGTCAGGGATTTGTCCTTGGAAGTCCCCCATGCACCCGGCATTTTTCGGGAGGGTGGAGCCCCACAGGTTCATGTCGAATTAAAGACCCAACATGCCCGCGTGGAAGAGGGCATGTATGATGCGTCCGTGACGGTGACCGTGACGGCTAAGGTCAACGAAAAAGTCATGTTCATTGTGGAAGTGGAGCAGGCCGGCATTTTTCGGATTCGCCATGTCCCGGAAAAAGAAATGGGTCAGGTGTTAGGGATCGGATGTGCGAATATTCTCTTTCCCTATGTTCGGGAGACGGTGTCTGATGCGGTGACACGGGGAGGGTTCCCGACGGTCATGCTCAACCCGGTGAATTTTGAAGCCCTGTATCATCAGCAGCAACAACAAACGACACCCGATTCCGCGGCCACCATCCACTGAGGCAGCTTCTCGGGCGAAGTGCTATCTCGAAGGGAGTGAGCACTAGGGTTTGTAAATGTTCAATCACGAACGGGGTGAATATCGGCAGGGAGGGCTACTAAAGCCAGGCAGTAAAGATGTCATATTGCAGAACCCTAGGAATTGGCCCCCGTGATGGGATAGTTGAGATACAGTAAATTTATGCGAACCACGAATGACACAGTGCAAAAGACGATCCCGGCGAACGAAATCAAGCGGAGGGGACTTTCGGTCATTGACAAAGCCTTGAAGAAGGGGCCAGTGCATGTGCTCAAGAACAATGAACCCGCCTATGTCATTATGGCAGAAGACCAATATCGTGAACTGGCGAAGCGGTATCGTAAGTCGTACCTGAACCGAATTCGCCGCTCATTGAAGGATCTTAAGCAAGGACGTGTTCGTCCCTATACAGCCCAAACTCTCATCGACGAACTTCACCTCGAAGCCTAATGTTTACGCTGGCCACGACCAGCTATTTTGATCGGCGCGTGGCCAAGTTCATCCGAACTCACCCCGAACAGAAAAAACAACTCGCCAAAGTTCTCAGAGGATTAGAAGCCGATCCGTTTCAACCCTCTCTCCGCCTGCATGCTCTCAAAGGGGAATTGGAAGGACTGCATGCCGTCAGCTTGACTCATGCCTACCGTATTACTTTGACATGACGAATTACCAGAAAAGAAATTGTGTTACTCGATATCGGAACCCATGATGAGGTCTATCGATAAAACCTTCACAAGGTAATGGACACGAAGGAAAAACCCTCGCAGTTATTGTCCGCCCGTGGGTTTGCCTCGGTAGCCTTGCATGTTGATCTGACGCCTGCCGGCTGGACCAAGGGAGGGACGCTCTTAGAATTTAGCGGACCTTGTCTGAGCCCTGCGAGTTGGTCCGCTCTTCAAAAGGTTGGCGTCCCTCCCTTTCCACATGGCCAGACGGGGCGTCAATGGTTTTGGCCACTTTTGCCGAAACAAAAGTGGCTCGGCTGCCGGGCCGAAACCCGGCATTTAATCTAAAAGACAAGTTATATCCATCTTCCCCTCCGTCTCCTGCCAGTAGTCATCGGGAATCCCTTTTCCCATTTTCATTCAGACCTGCAGTACATATCGGGCATCCATCTTATCCCCTGCATTGTCATCATGAGCAGCAGGGAAGGATCTGTGCCCGGCCCAACCAAGCGGTGCAGGCATGGGCAAGGCGTGCAAAGAGTGAATCATTCAAACAGCAATAACGAAAAGATTCACAGGGGCGTCGCACTCACGGCAGAGAAATTTGGATGAGGTCGCCGGGTTGAATGGTCTTAAGGGTGTCCTGGATAACCGGGAGTAACGTCACCACCAAGGAAACCTGATTGGTGGGAAGAACGAAATTGGAAAGCCGGTGGTCTTTCAGGTTTTGTTGATAACGAAGGTTCTTGTCTGCGGAAATCAAAACGGTGAATTGTTGGCTGGCAGGCGCGAGCAACTCACCATTTTTCATCCCCGTCCATCCCATTTCCTGGACGGTGGCAATGGAAAACTCGTGAAGACGAATTTTAACAACCCGTGGAACGGATTCGTCTAGAAGAATGGTCAAGTTCGGTGAGCAAGTTTCAGAAGGGTTGATTTGGAAAACTCAAGCACCTGGACGGCTTGATCACGGGTGACGGTAGGGAAATTCTCAAGAAATCCGTCCAAGGTCAGTCCGGCTTCCAAATTTGTGAGGAGCGCGTCTACCGGAACACGGGTACCCTTAAACACCGGTGCCCCGCTCAGGATGCCTGGATCAATCGTAATAGGTAATCGTTGAAGTTCTTGTTCTTCTATGACAAGCGACGACATCGTAATCCCTTTCTTTAAGGTCTTCTAGAGAGAACTATATCCGGGAATAAGGGTGAAGTCTAATATTCAAAGGGTACCCGGGTTAAGGCAAACACGGGCTTGAAAATGAGTCGGGTTGAATAACGCCAACATTGCCGCCAAACAATGAGGAAGGGAAGGCTGAAACACATGGTCATCCAACAACGTGATTCTCATAGGATCGCGGCATTGAACGCTCACTCCTTTGGGACCGTTGAACACTCATGCCCTTGCAGCGGCGGGAGCTCACCCACCGGGGTTTCTCTCCCTGGTCGGACCTTTTTTGTTTTACGGTCATCCTGATCCATTCGACGAAGTCTATCCTGAGCAAAAGCAAAGGGCTCAGGACAAGAGCTCCGCGAAGGATTTGTGCCCCAAGCGACACCACGTCGCGTTAGCGGAAGTCCATCCCCCCTTCGTCATCCCCGACATTCGTTATCGAGGATCCATCTACCTTGTGTTTTTTGGGGCATCCCTGGCCTGGTGGTATGGCCGAGCAGTGCAACCGGCCCCGGAGAAAAGGCGGGCAGTGTTTGAGGGCAGCGAGTTTGCCCGCCACCGGGGCCGGTGAACCGCACAGGGCACCCGAAGGGCCATGCCACGGTCAAAATGGTTTTGGCTACTTTTGCCGAAACAAAAGTGGCTCGGCTGCCGGGCCGAAACCCGGCATCTCATCTAAAAGACAAGTGCCACAAAGACCCGCAGAGGAATACAACATTTGACTCCGATTGTGAAAGACAGGTGAGTTGAAGGAAATTTAGCGGCAGGCGTGGTTGAAAAACCTCACCACCTCATCTGTCGACTGAGATGAGAAATCAGACGGCTTAAGTTTGATCATTTCGTAGTGTTGTCAGCAGTTTTTCGACAGACCTGGATATGTCTGGGACTTTGTTCCGGGCCACATCCCAAATAATGTGGACATTCAAGCCAAAGTATCCATGGGCGATCACATCACGAAATGCGGCGGCTTTGGACCACTCAACCTCCGGCATCATTTCTTGGACGTCTCTTGGCAAATGTTTGGCGGCCTCGCCGATTATTTCCAAATTGCGGACCACGGCATCGAAAACCAGTTCATCACGTTGGAAGGTTTCCAGTGTCAGGCCGTTGGTATAGCGAAGCACTTTATTGGCGGCTTCCAGAATATCCTCAAGGAAAAACGTCCAATCACGCGACACGAATTAAATCCTTTTCGATCAAAGGACGCATGCGAGGCTTCACGGTATCCTCAAGGACCAAATCGACATTTGTCTGAAAAAGATCCTCCAAATAAAACTTGAGCTCCATATAGGCATCGAAGGTGGGGGAGGACTGAAACTCCACAAGAACATCGATATCGCTTCCCTCGTGCATTTCATCGCGGGCTGCCGACCCAAAAATACCCAACGTCTTAATGGCAAATCGGCGAACGATTTCCTCGCGCCTGCTGCGCAATAACGAGACAAGATTCTTGTGATTCATGACATCGCCTCCACATGAATGTCTGCTTCCTGCCATCCCTAAAGATGTCAGAGCCATCCAGACAACGCAACGATGGGTGCCTTATGTCAGTTCATCGTCATTCTGCTGGCGGAACCTTACCAAAAACGATTCAGCTTAGCATTATGTGGGCTCGAAGCGAAGACTCATCCCGGTATTCCAAAGAATCATCCTTAACCGT